>SMWK01000228.1 GCA_004356895.1 Gammaproteobacteria bacterium | reverse complement strand
TTTCCGCAACCCATCGGTTGGCAGGGTTGCGTGATAGGCATGTCCACCATCTTCGTAGGCTTGCATGATTTGATGCCATTTGCCCAGATCACAAGCAAAGCTGCTGCTGGTGGTCGATGCCAGACGTTCCCGGGCTTGCTCGCTCAACATCACCAACCCGCAACAGGGAGATCCGCTCCAACCTTTTTGTGGTGCACTGACAAGCACATCTACACCTGTCATTTTCATATCCACCCAGATGGTGCCCGAAGCGATGCAGTCGAGCACGAACAATCCCCCAACCTCGTGTACCGCCGTTGCCACCGCGCTCAAGTAATCCTGTGGCAGGATCATGCCGGAAGAGGTTTCCACATGAGGAGCAAAAACCAGATCCGGTTGTTGTGAACGTATGGTTGTTATTACCTCCTCGATTGGCGCTGGTACGAATGGTGCCTGGCTGCCCTCACCTATTTGACGCGCCTTCAACACAACCGAACTGGCCGGAATGTCACCCATTTCGAATATTTGAGTCCAGCGATAACTGAACCAACCGTTACGAATCACCAGACAATTTTTTCCGGTCGCAAATTGCCGTGCAACAGCTTCCATACCAAAGGTACCGCTACCAGGAACGACAATTGCGACGTCCGCGCTGTAAACCGTTTTCAGCAGGCGCGAGATATCCCTCATCACCTCCTGAAATGATTGAGACATGTGGTTCAGTGAACGATCGGTGTAGACAACCGAGTATTCGAGTAAGCCGTCGGGATCGATGTCGGAATGTAACGCTGGCATTAGTGCCTCTTATTTTAAGGAGATGTTCTAGGGATTTCTCAAAGCCGGGAATTCTCATGAATTTCCGCAACTGTTACAAGAAGTTCGATCCAACTATCCGTCTTAGGCGGTCAAAACGGCTGGTTGTTTCCCATCCACATCGGTAAATCCGTACTCGATGGCCAATTCGGCGGCGACAACCACCTGCCCATTCTTCTCTTGAATTTTTGGATCCTGGAAGAGGTGCGCAATCGCCCGACCGATAAATTGCGGCGATTCGGAATTGGCGAGATCGAAAAAGCCTGAAGCAACCACGCTCTCCGTCCTCACCAACCCTGGATACATCGACACCGCCGCTACGCCGTGGGGCGCGAGCTCGAGAGCCATATCTGCGGTCAGGCGGTCGGTTGCACTCTTAACGGTGCCGTACATTACGTTTAATTCGTAGCGCTTGCCTGCGAACGATGAAATGTTGACGATCAAGCCCGATTGTCGGGCAACCATGTGTGCCGCCGCACTACGGGAACATACAAACGTCGCTCTGAGCCCCGTGGTAAACATGGCATCCCATCGCCATATAGGCTGTTCCCAGAAGGGTTGGGCAAATGTGAATGTGTCGTTTTCCACCATGTTTTCATAGCCACCCCAGGCAGAGTTGACGAGCAAATCAATGCAACCGTCCGTGTCTGTGACCAGAGCGATAGCGGCTTCGCTTGCAGAATCGTTGGCGTGATCGCATTCGATAAGAATACATCGGCCGCCTAATTCTTCTGCGGAGATGCAGGTGCTTTGCAACGAAGTTCCACTGCCCTCTTTAGTACGACCTGTGATGTATACGGTCGCCCCCGCTTCGGCCAGACCGAGGGCGACGCCTTTACCGACGCCGCGACTGGCGCCTGTGACAAGAGCGACAGCTCCAGTTAGTGATCCCATGAAATCCTCCGCGGGGTTCTTTCATGAAAAAGTATGAGGAAGGTGCTCCCACGTCACAAGTGGGGTGTGTTACATCAGGTTTGGACTACGACTTGTATTACTATTTGCGATAGTACTGTGTACCATATAGTATGCGGCACACACTTGGTACCACACAGTAACTTATGATCGACCAGGTCGGCCAGGAGACTTTCGAAAGGCTGAGACTCGAGATGCGTCGTGGTGTGATCGTGCTGGCGGTACTCGCTCAATTGCGCCGTGAACACTACGGCTACTCGCTACGCAAAGCACTCGGCGAACGCGGCGTCAACATTGACGAAGGAACGTTATACCCCCTCGTACGCAGACTCGAACAACAGGGTCTACTCAAAAGCGAGTGGCGCGAAGAAGACAAACGCAAGAAGCGTTTTTATCTAATGACCGCCAGTGGTCGAGAGGTTTACGACCGGTTGTGTGAAGAGTGGCGGCAACTCAACAGTGGAATACGCGCGCTTTTAGAACAGAGGTAAATAGTGAGACTAGTGGAAAACTACCTGACCCAGGCAAGCCAGCTTCTACCGAAAAACCTTCGTGAGGACATTGTTGCCGAGTTGCGCGCTTCGCTGGAAGAGCAGGTACTCGACCATGCCGCGGCCGATAATCGCCTACCTAACGTTGCAGACGAGAAGGCGGTCTTAACCGACTTTGGTCATCCCATGAAGATCGCTGGATCCTATCTGCCGCAGCAGTATCTTATTGGCCCGCTGCTGTTCCCGGCGTACCTATACGCGTTGAAGATCATCCTGATTGTCGTACTGGCCATTAATCTCGTCATGGTTTTGGCTGTTTCGGGTGTCGTTTCGGACTGGAACATCTCATTCCTCGGCTTGTTCTGGCACCTGCTCGATACGGCAATAACCGTCGTCGTGATAGTCACTCTGGTATTTGTTGCGATTGAATATTCCGGTGAAAAGTTGAACTGGTACGAAAACTGGCAGCCGGATGCAGTCGATCATGGTCCGAGCACGCCCGTCAATCGCCAGGATCTGTTGATCAACATAATCACCGAAGGCGTCGGGCTACTTTGGTGGAATGATGTGTTGACGTTCTCCAACTGGCTCGAGTTCGCTGATACGAGCGTCGCGATGTCCGAAGCGTGGGTTCCTATCTACTGGCCGTTGAACGCAGTCCTGGGCTCGTTTTTTCTACTACACGTCTACCTCGCGATGCGCGGTAACTGGCGCGGTAAGACACTAGCTTTAGAATGTTTTCTCGACATTGCGTTTCTGGGTCTTGCTGTCACGTTGTTAACCGGCGGTTCATTAGTTGAACTGGGTTCAACGGCAAGTGCGGATCTGCAAGCTTCAATTCACCGTGCTGCAACGATCGTGGTAGGCGTCTTCATTGCCGTGACTTGCTGGGATCTCTACAAGTACAGCCGTCTTGCCTGGCGGTTACGAAGGGAGTGGAACGATGATTGATAAAAACATTACAACATTGGTGGAAACAATGAGGTCGGGCTTCACGGGTCTGAGTCTCATGTGTCTGGCGAGCATTTGTGTTGCAACCCAACCCACCCTTTCCGATGGCCACAGATCGATGTTGCGCGAAGCCATCGAAACCGCCCGGGCCGCAGAGGAGTTGGTGGGCGTTCAGGCCGCGGTGTTTTTTGGAGGGAAAATCGCATTTTCCCTGAGTACCGGTTATGCCGATCTCGAACACGAGGTGCCAGTCACCGCCGTAACCCGCTTCGAAGTAGCAAGCATCACCAAGGCATTTACAGGGCTTGGATTGTTGTTACTCGATGAACAAAACGGAATTGAGCTTGATGCGCCTGTGCAAAAATACGTACCTGATTTTCCGGAGAAACCAGAGGGAACCCTGACCCCTAGGATGCTGGCAGGCGCGCTGGGTGGCATTCGTCACTACAGCGATACGGAAAGAACACCGGCATATTACGCGACACATTATGACGACGTTGCAGACGCCATTAACATTTTCAAAGACGATCCCCTTGTCGCGAGTCCCGGCGAGCGGGTCGTCTATACCAGCTATGGGTACAACCTGCTAGCTGCCGTCATTCAAAGTGCCTCCGGAAAACCATTCCAGGAATATATCCAGGAAACTATCATCGATCCGTTAGGCCTTACAAATACGGGTCAGATCGACGTGCGGTTTCCGATGGCCAACCGGACGCGCCTCTACAGCTTCATCGACCCCTACTCGCGCAAAGTATCGGATCGCCTGATGGTGGTCCCGACAATGGAACACAGCTACAACGCCGGCGGCGGCAACTTGTATTCGACCGCCGAGGACCTTGCGATGTTCGGTAGCAAATTTATTGCGCCCGGCTACTTATCAGAAAGGATTTACGAGCAGATCTACACACCCCATCAAACCGAGAGCGGAGAACCCACCTGGTTCAGCGACGGCTGGGTTCTCATTGCATTAACTGCAGATCCGCCCAGTTTGATTTCGGGTGGTTCGTATCCAGGCGTGCAAGCTATGTTGCGGGTGTATCCCGATGAAGCGATGGTGATCGTGCTCCTGACAAACACGTGGGGTAAGAAAGGGAGTGGGGGTGCGTTCACGAATGAACTATCGAATGAACTCGCCAAGATAGTTCTGTCCGCTGCGGAGTGAAAATCAGGCCAGAACTCTCCTAATACATGCTCCCGATGAGATCAGCATACTTCCTGTTGACGACGTTGCGCTTGAGTTTCATCGTTGGCGTGAGTTCTTCGTCTTCCGGATCCAACAATTGATCGATCAAACAAAACTTCTTGATCGTCTCCACGCGCGCAAATTTGCTGTTGACCCGTTCGATTTCCTGCCAGACAAGATCCTGCACGGCCTGTGTATGGCACAAGCTCGTGTAGTTGGTAAACGGTACGTCATTGTCCTGAGCATACTTGGTCACGTTTTCGTGATCGATCATCACGAGGCAGGTAAGGTAGGGACGCCGGTCGCCGACAACCACAGCATCCGAGATGTACGGTGAAAATTTAAGCTGATTTTCGATCTCACTCGGTGTGATGTTCTTCCCACCCGCAGTAATGATGATGTCTTTCATCCGGTCGATAACATAGATGAAGCCGTCATCGTCAATCCTTCCGATATCGCCGGTGTGCAACCAGCCCTGTCGGAAAGTTTCCGCGGTTTTTTCAGGCTGGTTCCAATAACCAGCTATGACCCCCGGGCCACGGATCAGAATTTCCTGATCATCGGTCAACACCACTTCTGATTCTTCATTGGCTTTACCAACGCTACCTATACGGAAGTCACCCGGCCGGTTTGCAGTCACAAGACCCGTACATTCCGTTTGCCCGTATACCTCGTACATGGGTTTGCCAATAGCCCAGAACCAATCGATGAGGTCAGGGGCAATTGGTGCGGCCGCCGTCGATAGCCAGCGGCAGTTGTCTATACCGAGCATGATCCGAATGTTCTTGAGCACCAGGTAATCCATGGCACGGAACCACAACAACAAAATCCAGCCCGGCCGTTCACCGCGTTTCTGATGGTCTGCAACCCGGGTACCGGCCTTCAAGGCCAGATCGTAGGCAAAACGGCCGAACGCCGTGCCTTCCTTCAGCTTGATCGCCACGGTAGAGTATTGTTTCTCCCAGACTCGCGGCACAGCGAAGTGGATAGTCGGGGCAATCTCCTGCTGATCCTGCACGGCCGTTTCGAGTTCCTCCACGAGGTTGATGATCGAGCACGATTCAAGGACGGCAAATGCATAGAAAATCTGCCCGGCCACGTGGGCCAACGGCAGAAAGCCGAGTTGCTCATCGGTCGGATAAATCCCGTAAATATTCTGGAGGTTGCGCATCATGTACATCATGTTGCGCTGGCTGATCATCGCGCCCTTGGGACGGCCAGTAGTGCCGGAGGTGTAGGTAAGCAGCATCAGATCTTCAGGATTGGCCGCGGCTACTTCTTCTGTCCAGACGTCGGGGTGTTCAGTTGCGTAGTTTTTTCCGAGTTCCAGCAACTCAGCAAAACTCAAACATTGATCGTCTGCAAAGTTGCGCAGCCCTTCCATGTCGAAAATGATGACCTTCTCGAGCGTCGGGGTTCTCTCGCGGACTTCGAGCACCTTGTCGAGTTGCTCCTCGTCCTCGGCAAAATAAAACCGCGTCGAACTGTCGTTGATCAGGTATTCAACCTGATTCGACGCGTCGGTTGCGTAGACACCGTTGACGACCCCACCAATGCCGATAACGCCGAGATCGGTGAATAACCACTCCTTATTGACCTCCGAGCCGATGGAACAGACATCCCCCCGCTGTAATCCCAGCGATTTGAGACCAAGACCCACCAGGCGCGATTGCTCGCCCCACGCGCTCCAGGTGTATTCGTTCCAGATGCCAAAGTCTTTTTCACGCAAGGCGACCTTGTCGGGCAACGTACATGCCCGATGCCAGAAGAGCGCCGAAACCGTGCGGCAACCGTCGATGACTTGTTCGTTCATCGCCAGGTTTTCCTCTGCTTCCAGCGCCGCCGGCCACGCACACCCTCGTCTTTCATGCCGAGATAAAATTCCTGGATGTCTGTCGCATTGCGTAGCCGTTCGCAGCTATCCTCCATGACGATGCGTCCCATCTCCATCACGTAGCCCAAGTCGCCGATATCGAGCGCCATTTTCGCGTTCTGCTCTACCAGCAGCATGGTGACGGATTGTTCTTTGTTGAGCCGCACGATGATCTCAGCGATCTCATGTACCAGCTTCGGTGCCAGGCCGAGCGAGGGTTCGTCCAGCAACATGAGTTGCGGACGCAACATCAATGCACGGCCGATGGCCAGCATCTGTTGCTGGCCGCCCGAGAGGTACTCGGCTTGCGTCTTCGCGAGTTCCTCGAGAATTGGAAAGTAACCGTAGACGAGGGTAAGGTCCTTGCCGATCTCACCGTCTTTGCGGGTAAAGGCACCCATACGCAGATTGTCTTCCACCGAGAGGAACGGGAACACTTCCCGACCTTCCGGCACATGCGCAATACCCTTACGCGCAACCCAATCAGGGTCTCGCGTTTGAATCTCTTCGCCTCGATAAGTAATGGTGCCCCTTAAGGGATCCATCGCACCGCTGATCGTTTTCAGCACGGTCGTCTTACCGGCGCCGTTGGCACCCAGCAGTGTAACGATCTTTCCTTCGGGAACCTCCATACTGATCCCGCGGATCGCCATGATGGGCCCGTAATAGGTTTCGATGTTCCTGAGTTCCAACAACGCGCTCAACTTCAATCTCCTTACCTTCAATCTTCTCTCTTAATCTCCCAGAAAGGCGCGCAATACTTCCGGGTGGTTTTGCACCTCCGCTGGCGTGCCAATGGTTATCAACGCACCATCCGTCAAAGCCATCACCCGGTCCGAAGCCCGGGAAACCAGGTTCATGTCGTGCTCCACCATGATCACGGTGATACCGAGATCCTCTTTGATGTCTTCGAGCCAGAACGACAGATCCTCGGTTTCCTCCGGGTTCAGTCCGGAGGAAGGCTCATCGAGCAACAACAACTTCGGTTTGAGACAAAGCGCGCGGGCCACCTCGACCATCTTCCGCACACCATAAGGCAGGTTGCCAATCACCTTGTCGCGATAACTCTGCAGATCCAACAGATCGATGACCTCTTCTACTGCGCGGCGAAACTCGAGTTCCTGAACCCGCACCGAGGGGAGGAACAACAAATCTTTCAGAAGATTGGTTTTGCGATGGATATGGCAGCCGATAAGCAGATTCTTGAGCACGGTTTCGCGCTCGAACAGCTCGGTGTTTTGAAAGGTACGCGCGATACCCAACTCGGCAATGGCATGGGTGGGAACGTTGGTGATGTCCTTGTCATCGAAGGTCACCGAGCCGTGATCGACATCGTAGATGCGGCTGATCAAGTTGAAGATTGTGGTTTTGCCGGCCCCGTTCGGACCGATGATGCTGAATACCTCACCCCGCTCCACGTTGAAAGATACGTCCTTGACGGCTTTGATACCGCCAAAACTGACCGCGATGTTGTCAGCTGCTAACATACTCACAGGAGCATACTCAGCGGAGTCGCTCCGTACGCAAGTAGCTCTTCTGACGTTTGTAAGTCGCCTTGCGGTAGAGGGGGAACTCCTCGAAAAATAGCCTGATCTTCTGCCAGCGTCCGTACATACCAAGCGGTTCGTAGATCAGAAACAGAACGAGAATCAGCCCGAAAATTCCAGGTTCGATACCGGGAATCTGCGCGATGGCGGGCGGTACAACATCGCGTAACAGCGCTATTCCCTGAGGCAGCAAACCAATAAAAATTGCGCCAAAGATCACCCCATGCAGGGAGCCCAGACCCCCAACCACCACCATGAGCAACAACTGTATCGAGGTCAGCAAGGTAAAGGCATCGGGAGACAAATAACCGATCTTGTGGGCGAACAGAGCCCCCGCAAGCCCGGTGAAGCCAGCCGATATCGCGAAGGCCATCCTCTTGGTAGAGGCGATATGAATACCCATGCTTTGTGCCGAGACTTCCGAATCGCGTACGGCAACCATGGCTCTTCCCGACGAACTACGCAGCAGGTTCAATGCGACAAGCAAACTAATAGTCAACATCAGCAGACACAGAAAGTAGAAGATGACCGGTGTAGTCAGATCCAGGCCGAACAACTCCGCGTCAGGAACCAGCATGCCGCGATAACCGCCGGTGACCGATTGCCAATGTGTCAGCACCTGCTCAACAATCACCGCGAAAGCTAACGTCGCGATCGCGAGGTAAATGCCCGTCATGCGAAGCGCGGGGATCGCGACAATGATGCCAACAAATGCGGTTAAGCTCGCTGCACCGATAATCGCCGCTGGAAACGGCCAGCCAGAGCCAAGCAAATACGCATGGGTATAGGCACCAATGGCGAGGAAGGCGGCGTGTCCAAGACTGACCAATCCGGTGTAGCCAACGAGCAGCATGAGGCCGATTCCTGCGATCGCGTAGATAAACACGAGCGACAATTCACCGAGATAAAACCGATCGAGCCACAACGGGGCTGACAGAACGAACACGGCGAGCAACCCGTACCAGAATCGTTGTCCATTGTGTTTGAACAACTGAATGTCCTGGTTGTAATGCGTTTTTCTAACGAAACGCACCTTTACACCTTTTTACGCTGCATCGTGGCGAACAGCCCTTCCGGACGAATGATGAGTATGATCAGCAACAGCACGTAAGCGCTCATGTCGGCAAAACCGGGAGGTAGATATAACCCTGCAAACTGCTCGACGATGCCAACCAGCAACCCGCCGAGAATTGCGCCCGGCAGGCTGCCGAAACCGCCGACGATCGCCGCTGCAAACGCTTTGATGCCAACAAAACCCATCAACGGATCGATCAAGGACACAGGAGCAGT
>SMWK01000227.1 GCA_004356895.1 Gammaproteobacteria bacterium | reverse complement strand
TGAGATCACCACCAAACACGGCACGTGGATAACGCGGATCGTCCTCGTTGAAGAACGTATAGGGCGCATCGTATTCACTGACCGTATAGCTGAAGTTACCACCGAGCGTCAACGCATCAGAGGCAAGCCACAGCGCTTCGACCTCGAAACCCTTGTTGACGGCTTTCGCTATGTTGGCCACCACCGAAACGGGGCCCCGTCCAGGCGGTCCCTGAAGCGGCAGGCCGCTTGGCAGGGTGACATTAGGCAGGGAGAAATCTGCACCTTCCTCTTCCCACCGCTCAACCTGGTCCTGGTAGTTCTTGTAGTCGTAATAATACACGGCGATATTCAACTGCAACGTGCCGTCGAAGTGGGTGCCTTTATAGCCGAGTTCGAACGAGGTAATTTCCTCACCACCGTACTCGAGCAGCACCCGAAGATCGTCGATACCATTGCCGTTGGTATCGATCACTCCTCGGTTATCCGGTCCACCCATATTCCAACCACCTGCGCGATATCCTTCGGTAACGCCTAAGTACATCAGGATGTTGTCCGTCGGTTCCCAGTTGAAGTTGAGGCGGAAGGTCCACTGACCGTCCTGCTTGAACGTACCTTCCGTGCGGTGACCCCAGGAAATGGGGATACCTTCGAGCCGCAACGGGTGGGCACAGTCTTGTGCCAGCAGATCGCAGGTTGGCGTGATCGGAAAGTCCGGATTAATCGTTACGCCGTCGGCCATGTAGTTGAAGGTTGCTGCACCCATCGCCACGTTCATTGCCGCTAGCGGAGTTACGCCTGGCTGGAAGAAGTCAGCCGCGTCGTTTACGCCGGCCTCCGTGCCGTTTGCGACCGTCGAGATTGCCCAGGGAAGCCAGGTATCAGCCGTCAGTTCAGAGTACCCGCCGCGCTGCTCGAAGCCATCGCGCCAGTCTTTCGAGTAGCGTGCGCCCACCGTGACACTCCAGGAGTCATTAATCTGAAAATCGCCTTGTGTGTAGAACGCAAGGTTTTCGTTCTCGGTAAAGTTACGATGTTCGTACACGGCGCCCGTGTCGTCGTCATGATTGTAGTTCGTCCCCGGATCGCCGCAGTAAATCCCGTAACCCCCGCCTGGAACCGTTTCGTTCGCCTGGTTCCTGGGTGCCGTTGTCCAATCGAAACACTGGGGCACACCGGTCTGTGAAATCTCGTCACCCGGTATCCAAGCGACCAGAGCTAATGCATCGAGCAGCCAGTCCGGGTGTTCCGCCGTACCGTAATCCACGGCATTGATCACCCGGCCTTGCGCCGCTCGCTCACGAATCCCGTACCACTGACTGCGGTCTTCCTGGAAGTTATATATACCCGAAGTGGCCGTCCAGCGATCGCCAATCGACCAGAAAACTCTGAGTTCGTGTGACCAGCTGTCCACATCCTCGATAACCGTATCGTTGTTGTCCGAGACGTAGTTGTTCGAGAAGTCGTTGTCCCGGTTGAACCAGTAGACAAAACTCGAGTAATTGCCGAGGTAACGCACCGAGACGTTGTCCGTGATATCCCAGTCGAGCACCAGGGACACTGCTTGCTGATCAAATTCTTCGTCGGAGGCGTTGTTCGTCAACCCGCGTATGTTGTCAGGCGCATCCGCACCACCGATGTCGTAAGCCGCAACTGCGTTACTTCCGTAGTTACCGGATGGCATGAACGGCCATAGACCCGTGCTGTCGACGCCCGGGCGATTGAACGCACCGTAGGCTACTTCACCGGTGACAGGATTAGTCCAGGCAACCGCTCCATTCGCGTTGGTCGCTTGATCACCGTAGGTGTCAAACCAGGCTTGATCAACGGAGCGGTAGCCAGGCGCAAAGTTGCGTATTTCGCGCGAGACGCGGTAACGCGGGTCGCAGTCGTCGATATCGTCCACGATTGTGCCAGGGATCATGGGGATGCACGGCCCTTCACTGGCAATCCCGTTGAAGCCGCTGCCGAAGTTGGCAGCACGCAGGCTGCGACGGTCATTGACTCGAATGTTAGCCGTGATCTGGTCGTTGATACGCCAGTCGAGGGTAAGTGCTACGTTCTGGTCGTTCACACCTTCCAGATCCTCAGAGAAGATACCTTCGACCGCACCCTTGCGATTGCGTTTCACACCCACCAGACGGTAAGCCACTGTGTCCGTTATGGGGCCACTCAAAAACCCGTAGTACTCGTTGGTGCTGTATTGACCCAACACCGTGCGCATCGATGCCTCGAACTCGTCATGATTCGGTTGGTTCGTGACGTAGTTGAGTACACCACCAATGGAATTACGTCCATAAAGTGTGCCTTGAGGACCCCGGAGCACCTCGATGCGCTGGATGTCGTAAAGGCCACTTTCGGTGGCTGCAATACCGAAGTCTGGCGAATAAATGCCGTTGTAGTACGTGCCCACACCCGGGTCCCCACCGAGGCCACGGAAATTTCTTCCGACCCCGCGGATCTTGATATCCCAGTCGGTACGGGTGGTTGCCGGAATGAAATTCACCATTTCATTCGGCCCCTGCACACCCATATCCCTCAGGAAATCTTCGCTCATCGCCGTGATGGCGATAGAGGTGTCAGACACAGTAGATTCCACACGTTCGCCGTAGATCACAATCTCTTCGATCTCACGAGTTGAATCGGCGGCAAATGCGGGAACTAGTCCGAAAAATAGTAGACCGAACGCAGAAAACGCCCGGACAAACCGCAACTCAGTCATCATCGTATCCCTCCCCAGAGATAACCAGTGACAAAAGCGCCCTTCCCGCGAAGATCCTCTTACCTTCACATGTGCTGAACGTACAACCCGACAATCAATCGAATAATCGACTAACGGGACCTCGCGCTCACCAAAGAAGGGGAGCTAACGTATTTATATACCTTTCCCGCGAAAACTACAAAGGCTGAAAGCCCGCTACATGGGAATGATCCGTGTTCGGAAAGTTCTCCATAGCAACGACCAAACGCCAAGGAACGCCCTACGGACACCGCTGTTGTGCTAACAACCCATCCTAATCAACCAGTTGGAGTGTCCGACAACACCAGAAACTGACTTTTGTGCAAAAGTTGTAAGCACAACGGCCATAACCGTCAATTGTGATCATCCTGGCGTACTGGTTAAGATGAGGCCGCCCCTTTTGTATGTTGGCTTCGAACGGCTGCGCGTACCGGTATCCCAAAAATCATGACCAATAACCGGCTACAAACGAGATCGGAACTCGGTACCACCGCGCCACTCGAGGCATGGGGTTGTCACTCCGAGTCGGGGCGTCTACTCGACGTGCTGATCGGCTCCATCAAAAACTATACCTGGCAGACGGGTAATGCCGTATCGCGCCGGCACCTGCGCGACGGCGCCAGGTTCGATTACCAGACAGCTGCCTCGCAATATCAGGAGATGATCGCGGCTTATACTTCAGCGGGCGTCAAGGTGCATACGTTGCCTGCCAACGACGGGCTGCCGTATCAGGTTTACGCACGGGATTCATCGGTGATGACACCGTGGGGCGCCATCATCAGCCAGATGTACAGTCCCTGGCGTCGCGGTGAGGTGAAATCGGTATTACAGTTTTATCTCGACAGTCAGATACCCATCTACGACGTCGTGACCGCGGGCAGCTTCGAAGGCGGCGACTTCATGATGATCGAACCCGGTGCCGTGCTCTGCGGTACATCTGGCGAGCGCACCAGCGAAGAAGGTATACAGCAGGTTAAGCGCTGGTTTGAGCAGGAAGGTTGGGAGTTCATGATTGGCCGTTTCGATCCTCACTTCCTGCACATGGATGTGATGTGTGTGATGGTCGCAGAAAAGCTCGCTGCGGTATGCGTTGATGTGATTCCGGATGAGGTGTTGGCATGGTTCAAAAACAAGCATATCGACATTCTCGAAGTGCCTTACCGGGAAGCGATGGACCTCGGTTGTAACGTCGTGAGCCTGGGTGACGATCGGGTGCTGCTTCCCGAGGCCAGTATAAGCCTCAAAGCCAGTTGCAAAGCCGCGGGGCTCACCGTTTTCGATCCCGACATTTCCATGCTGACCAAAGGCGGAGGTGGCGTGCACTGCATGTGCCAGCCACTGCACCGTCAATCAACCCTCGGCGTAATCTGAGCAGTTAATGAGGAGCTACCATGCCATCTGAAACCGCCCTCAGCACACTGCGAATCGACAGTCAACGCCTGTGGTCGAGCCTGATGGAGATGGCCCAGATTGGCGCCACCCCAGCGGGGGGGTGCAATCGTCAGGCGTTGACCGATGAAGACGGTGTCGGTCGGGATCTGTTCGTTTCCTGGTGTAAGGCTTCCAAGCTCAGCGTTGCGGTGGACGAGATGGGAAACGTTTTTGCTCGCAGGCCGGGCAAAACTGACGGCGCGCCCATCATCGCAGGTTCTCATCTCGACACGCAGCCAACCGGTGGCAAATTTGATGGTGTCTACGGTGTGCTCGCGTCTCTGGAGGTACTACGTACGTTGAACGACGCTAACATTACGACCAACGGGCCAATGGAAACGGTGGTATGGACCAACGAGGAGGGTGTGCGTTTTGCACCCGCCATGATCGGCTCCGGTGTTTGGGCGGGCGAGTTCGAACTCGAAAAAGCCCACGACATTCGAGACAAAGCTGGCGCTACAATCAGCGAAGCTTTATCGAGCATCGGCTATCTCGGCAGCCGCCCAGCAACACATACGCCTCTGAAGGGCGCGTTCGAAGCACACATCGAACAGGGCCCGATTCTCGAGGCCGAGGAAAAGCAGATCGGTATTGTGACCGGCGTTCAGGGCATGAACTGGTATGACGTTATCCTCGATGGCAATGCCTGTCACGCCGGTCCTACCCCCATGGCAGATCGCCAGGATCCGATGAAGGCAGCGAGCATCATCATGCAACGTCTCTATGACCTTATCGACGAGCATGCACCCTGGGGGCGGGTAACATTCGGTGACCTCAGCTTGCGTCCCGGTTCGCGCAACACGGTTCCCGAACAGGTAACCCTCGCCGTCGATATTCGCCACCCCGAGCAATCGGTGCTCGATCACCTGCATACCCAACTCGGCAGTATCGTTGCAGAGACTGCCGAAGCCTGCCGTGTCACCGGCTCCATAAGTAACGAGTGGAACTCCCCGGCCGTGGTATTCAATGAAGTGTGTGTACAGGCAGTACGCACGGCCGCCGAGCAGCTCGGGTTATCCCATATGGAGATGGTTAGCGGTGCCGGGCACGACTCGGTGTACGTTTCCCGGGTCGCACCGACGAGCATGATCTTCGTGCCTTGTGAGGGCGGTCTATCTCACAACGAAGCAGAAAATGCGACGCCCGAGGATCTCGAAGCAGGTTGTAACGTGCTGCTGCACGCGATGCTCGCTCTGGATGCACGTGCAGTTTAGCCAGTTCCCGTCTCGAAATTAGATCAGTGCAACCGCAACGCTGCGTGATTGCGATATTCGAGTGTTTGGATAGTGTTCCTGTCGGAGAATTCAATTTCTGTATCGGGGCCAAATACAGATAGCCGGTACGAAACATTGCTCATCTTCACGGGAGGCTATGATCCTCAACAAGCCAAGCACTCGAATCCGGAAGTTAGCAGCAGAGAGGCTGGGTGGTTCTCTTATTCGCGCTGTGAGCGAAGCTGAACGAAGCGAATTGACCGTCTTCGGGAAAGTTCGCGAAATGAGGGGCCTACCCGAAGGGCCGGAGGGGCTGAGCGTTGCGCGAATTAGGGAATCCCCGGCCTCTCTGCGGTTGCCACGAGCAATATCTATGCGGCCGCCAACGGCACTACTGAGAACTGACATAATAATTTCGGAGCAGGTACTAGCTAAGCTAAGCTAGTTCCTGTCCAGAATGGGCGGGAACTAGCTCAGCTCTTCGCGCATGAACGAGAGTACCTTCTCCCACGCATCTTCACTCTGTGTTTCCCGGTAGCGTTCCTCGCTCGGGAAGTTCTGAAATGCGTGCCCGGCCCCGTCGTATCGATGGAAGGTATGCGGCACTTCCGCTTGGGTCAGCGCCGCGCTGTAATCGTCCACATCCTCAGGCGTCGGGTTGCGATCGTCGTTACCAAACAAGCCGATGACCGGACAGCGAATGTTGGCTGCGAACTCAATGGGCGCAGTGTCGCCTTCGCCCATGACGAGCTTTATCCGCCCACCATAAAAAACCGCGCAAGCTTTCAGCGTAGGTATGTGGCAGGCCGCAATCCACGAGATACGCCCTCCCCAACAGTGTCCGACGACACCGATCCGCTCGCTGTCGACGTCGGCTCTTGCGGCGAGCACCTCGTGAGCCGCCAGCATGTCGGCTGCCATCCAATCATCGCGGCTTTCGTCACGCTTCACCTCGATGGCAGCCTCCTTGGGCCACCAATGGAAGATGAATGGCACCGCTACAACGTAACCGTTCGCCGCAAAACGCTCAGCCGTACGCAGGGTGAAGGTGTCGTTTTCGATACCCGTGTGGCCCACGGGGATATGTTGCGCGAGGATGATTCCCGGATGGAGGCCACTCCCTTCGGGCTGGAAGAAAAACACTTCCATGGAACTGCCGAGGACGTCAATGGTTTCGATGGCATACATTGTCTTATCCTCCATATCGACCGTGACCTGAACCAGGCTAGCCTACGTTCGGCATCCGCAAACCGCCATAGCCTGGAGTATTATTACTGGCACCGTGCGGCTTTCGCGTGCATCCTGACTCCTCAGGCTTGCAAAGCGAAAACCATCAGCGATCCGAGGCAACATGAAATTTGGACTATTCGTATACTGCACGATCGGACGCCGAGCGGAACTCGAGGCCGGCATGGCCGGGTGCAACCCCGAGCTGTATCACCGCATGCTCGCCGAGCTTGGCGATCTCGCCACCTTCGCCGACGAAGCTGGTTATTACGCGTTCGGCCACCCGGAGCATCACCTGCAAATCGAGGGTTTCGAGATATCAAACGATCCCTGCCTGATGGCGATGTGGTTGGGTAAGCACACGAAACGGATGCGCATACTCACCTGCGGTTTCGTTTCAACCGTGAACAATCCGCTTATGACCGCAGAGAAAATCACTACGCTGGATCATATGTTGGAAGGGCGGTTCGGCGTCGGCCTGGTACGCGGTTATCAAGCACGGTGGGTGGAAAACTACAAAGTAAAACCCGAGTTAGTGGCTGTAGGTCCCTGGAACGCCAACAGCGAAGACGATGCGACAAACCGGGAGTACTTTGCCGAATTCGTCGACATCGTCGTCAAAGCTCTAAAGTCCGAAACGTTCTCTTACGACGGAAAATACTGGCAGTTTCCGCCACGTGACTTCGTCAACCCTCACGAACATCCCGTTTACGTCAACTACGGCAGCGGCGTAGACAGCGACATGCGTGTGTCAAAGGTGGGTATCGCGCCCAAGTCTTATCAGCAAGAGATTCCACTGTACGGTGGATTTTCGGCAAGCTTGAGGACAGCCAAGTTCTGGGCAAAATATCGTGGCCGCCCCATCGTGCTCGCGGGTGACACCGATTTCCTGAAGTTGCTGTGGAAAGAATGGGAAGAAGAAGCGAAATTACACGGTCACGACGTCAAGCCCGGTGACCAGGCATGTTGGGGTGGCATCACCATATGTGCAGAAACAGATGCGAAAGCCAGAAAGCTTTTCGAAGACATGGAGTGGTTCTGGAAAACCTGGGCAACACCCTTCGGTCAGCATATGCCGGAAGTTCTCGTTGGTTCTCCCGATACGCTTAACAAGCGGATCGACACCGTATCGAAAGCTGTACCCATCGACGAGGCTTATCTACTCGTTCCGCAAGGGTTGCACACGCCGGACGAGCTGAAAGATTCGCTGGATCTCTTTGCGCGGAAGGTGATGCCAAACTTCGCTTAATGGTAAGGCGCAGTCCAGACGTGAGGACCAACGCTGGGGATACCGGGGGATGCGCGTCGTCGGGGGAGTTCTAGAGTCAGAACCGAAACTGCCCGAACCTTCACCTCCGGGCAGCTAAAGGCGTTTTTCGCCGGATGGGCTCCCCAACGTCTATACCGCTCGTGCGACGAGTCGTGCCAGTGCAACGGTGCGCCCATCCGGGTCGGCGCATATCGTTTCCTGCGAAAATACGATGTGCAGCTCACTCGCCGCTTTCTCGAGCTCTCCCGGCTGCACGCGAAACCGCGGATTCTCTGGCCCGATCACCTCCGCCGTGGTCACCAGATGCTCTTCGCACAGGAGATACCCACCGGGCCGCAGGCGCTCAGTCAGCGACTCGAGCAGCGCCGGGTTTACGTAGCGGATCATGAGAATCAGATCGTATCGATCCTCCCCGGGAATCCCGGTATCGAGATCCAGTTCAATCCAGTTCACGGTGATTCCACGATCGCAGGCACTTGCCCTCGCGCGAGCAAGACCCTCACCCGAGACATCCACCGCATCTACCGTAAAACCAGCCTCCGCCAGATAGAACGCATTACGCCCCGCGCCGCATGCCACATCGAGGGCACGCCCTGACGATATCTGCGGTAGCCATCGAGTCAGAAATTCGGATGGCCGATCGCGCTCCTGATACGCTCCAGTCCGATAACGATCATTCCATTTCTTTCGATCGGCATTGCTCACCGCTGCGGTTCCTACATGAAAAGATCCGACACCGACTCGCCGTGATGGATCGCATGAATGGCACTGGCGAACAAAGGTGCGACGGAGACCGTCTCGGCTTTATTACTCCGCCGTTCTTCCGGGATAGGAATAGAATTCGTCACCACCACACGTTCGATGGGTGATTCATCCAAGCGCGCTTTAGCATTACCGGACATAACCGGGTGCACGGCCGCTGCCTGGATACGCTTAACCCCTTGTTGCCGCAAATACCGGGCCGCTTCTATCATCGTGCCACCGCTGGCGATTTCGTCGTCAATTATCAGCGCGTTGCGTCCCTCAACGTCACCGATGAGCGCGACCGCCGTCGGCCGCTCTGAATCGTCATGACGGCGTTTGTCGATGATGGCCATCGGCAATTTCAAACGATTGGCATACTCGCCTAGATCTTTTGCTTCACCTACATCGCTCGCCACCAGCACGGTATCAGCCATATCGGTGGTGGCCCGGAGATGGTCGCAGACCAACGGCGTAGCGTTGAGTTGATCCACCGGAATGCGGAAGAATCCCTGTACCTGGGGCGAATGCAGATTCAGCGTCAACACACGATTCGCCCCGGCAGTTTCCAACAAATCCGCCATCAGCCTGGCCGTGATGGATATGCGTGGACGGTCTTTCTTGTCGGAACGTGTATAAGGAAAGTACGGCAGCACCGCCGTGATGCGACGTGCCGAAGCATGTTTCAGCGCATCGATGATGATCAGCAATTCCATGATGCCATCGGACACCGGTGGGCAGGATGTCTGAATGACAAAAACGTCCGATTCGCGTACATTTTCGGTGCACTGAAACAGGATGTTCTCGTTGCCAAACCTCAC
>SMWK01000226.1 GCA_004356895.1 Gammaproteobacteria bacterium | reverse complement strand
GCCGGGTAGGTCTCGAAGTTCGCGCTGCACCGTATCGAGATCTGCACGGTCATGAAAGCTGGTCGCTTCCGGAAAATCCTGGCGCCGGTGTTTGTTCGGTTCATCACTGACCACCGCGATACGCTGCACACCCTCAGCACGAACTTGATTTGCGATGCCGGGGACCGTGAGCGTCCCGTCCACCGGCTGCCCCCCGGTCATTGCGACCGCATCATTGAAGAGAATCTTGTAGGTAATGTTCGTGTTGGCTGCCAGCGCCTGCCGGATCGCCATGGAGCCTGAGTGGAAGTAAGTACCTTCGCCAAGGTTTTGAAAGATGTGCTTGTTGCCGGTAAATCGCGACTTGCCAACCCAGTTCACCCCTTCACCACCCATCTGAATGAGCGACTCGGTTTCGCGGTTCATCCAGGAAGCCATGAAATGGCAACCGATGCCTGCCAATGCCTTGCTACCGTGAGGTACTTTCGTCGAACGGTTGTGGGGACAGCCCGAACAGAAGTACGGTCGGCGCTGAATGTGGTCCACCGGCGTGGTATCTATACCGTTGGCGGCAAGACCGGCGAGCTGCGCATCAAAACGCACATCAGGAAATTCCTGGGTGATCCTGGCGGCAACAATAGGAGCCAACAACGTGGGATTGAGTTCACCCGTCCAGGGAACGAGCGGGTTGCCAAACTCATCGTATTTACCAACCATACGTTGCGGCTTGTCACCCGGGAAGTCATAAAGGGACTCCTTCAGCCCACTTTCGATGATGCCTCGTTTCTCCTCGATGACTAACACTTCCTTTTTCCCACGCAGAAATGCGCGAGCGCCTGCAGTTTCGAGTGGCCACACCATGCCGACCTTGTAGATGTCGATACCGAGATTGCGGGCGCGATGTTCGTCGATGCCAAGGAGGGCAAGCGCTTCCATCAGATCGAAGTGACCCTTACCCGTGGTAATGATCCCCATCCGGGCATCTGGAACATCGTAGATGCGCCGGTCGATCGGATTGATTCGAGCAAAAGCACGCACCGCGTGGAGCTTTTCTACCATGCGAGCTTCCACCTGCGGCCCCGGAAAATCCGGCCAGCGGTAATGCAGTCCGGTTTCCGGAACTGAAAAATCTTCAGGAATCTGGAACTCGGGCAATTCGTGCAAAGTAACAGACACCGCACTTTCCACTGTCTCCGATATCGCCTTGAAACCAACCCAGACGCCGGCAAAACGCGACAGTGCAAACCCGAACAGACCAAACTCTATATATTCCTGAACACTCGCCGGGTTGAGCGTCGGCATGAACCAGGTCATGAAAGCCACATCCGACTGGTGCGACATGCTCGACGACACACAGCCGTGATCGTCTCCGGCAATTACCAATACCCCGCCGTGAGGTGAGCTGCCGTATGCATTACCGTGTTTCATGGCATCCCCGGCACGGTCGACGCCCGGACCTTTGCCATACCAGATGGAAAATACCCCATCGACTTCGCTGTCGGGATCACCTTCCACCTGCTGGGTGCCCATGATCGCCGTAGCCGCAAGCTCTTCATTTACTGCCGGCATGAACTGGATCTGATGAGCGTCGAGAAATTCGCGGGCTGACCACAGCGCCTGGTCGTACCCGCCAAGCGGCGATCCACGGTAGCCACTGATAAAGCCCGCCGTATTTAATCCGTCTCGCAGATCGAGTTGGCGTTGCAGCATAGGCAGTCGAACCAGCGCTTGTGTCCCGGTGAGGAACACCCGGCCGCTTGCGCGTCGGTACCGGTCGGACAACTGGTAGTTGTCGAGTATCGGACTGTTGACGTTCATCACAGGTCTGGCAGTAAGGGGATTACCTCAATAATAGGCCGGATCAACAGAAAGGTGCTTTCAAAACACTCGCTATTTTAGATAAAATTGAGTATTTCTTTCACATAAATGTTATTTTATTAAATATTATTCAGTATCATACGGTATAGTCGTAAAAATCGATCAAACAGACGAGCGCATTCTCGATGCGCTCCAGGATCACGGGCGGCTCGCAAACCAGCAGCTCGCCCAAACCCTGGGGATGTCGCCCGCATCCTGCTGGAGGCGAATTCGTGCGCTGGAAGCAGGCGGGGTGATTCAACGTTACGTGGCACTATTGAATCGCAAACTCATCGGTTTGAACTTCTGCACCTTTGTTCATGTGAGCCTTTCGCGCCACGATAAGCAGAATGTGTCGGCATTCGAGGCGGCAATCAAAGATCACCCCGAGGTACTGGAGTGTTACGCCATCACCGGGGACGCAGATTTCATGTTACGGGTCGTTACCAGGGACATCGAAGCCTACGATCGTTTTCTCGAGAACTTCATGTTTACCCTGCCGGGTCTGTTACAGGTGAAATCCAATATCGCTCTCCGAGAAATCAAGTTTGAGACGAAGTTGCCCTTGACCGAACGGGCGGAGTGATCCACTCCGCCCACTATTTTCCTTCAATGTCGACGGTTTTGGATGACTGATCCATTGAGGTGTGGTATTTAGGCGCCCCCCAGACCACCGGCTAAGACCCTAGAATGCCCTTACATTACAAAATCGACACCTCTCTCAAGGTTATCCTGTCAACGGCTACCGGATCCCTCAAAGCCACGGATGTCGATGAACACCGAAAACTCCTGGGAGAGGATCAACATTTCTCGCCCGGATTTGCGCATTTGATAGATCTCAGATTAGTCACAGATCTACAGATCTCACCCCGGAGTGCTCAGTCGCTGTCGGCAAAGCCGATCTTCGGCCCTGTGAGCAAACGCGCATTTGTCGTCAACAGCGATCTCCTGTTCGGGATGTCCCGCATTTTTCGCGGCTGGCATGATAGCGCCCTGCACATGGAAATATTCCGCTCTATGGACGATGCTATTAAGTGGCTTGGGGTCGTTAGGGCAGCCTGACCAACAACTTTTCACTCGCGTTTGGGTGGTGGCTCAATTGAACCGCTACTGAGATTGCTTTAGCTCCCCATTACTGTATATTCATCCAGCATCCAGCCGACAGTGACCCAACAGTGGCCGATTCCTGGGCGCGCGTGGTTGCGCACGCAGACATGGACGCGTTTTACGCATCCGTTGAACAGCTGGACGATCCAAACCTGCGTGGTCGTCCCGTGATCGTAGGTCCGCGCAGCAAACGTGGCGTTGTGCTCACTGCCAGTTACGAAGCCCGCCCGTTTGGCGTTGGTAGTGCGATGCCCATGGTCAAAGCGCTGCGCCTTTGCCCCGACGCTGTTGTCGTACCACCCCGCTTCGACCGGTATACGGAGCTCTCCGCCAGAATTATGGAGGTGTTCGAAGACTTCTCCCCCCATGTGGAACCCTTGAGTCTCGATGAAGCATTCCTCGACATGACGGGATCCGAACACCTGTTCGGCCCACCACGACGCATGGGCGAGCGAATCAAGGCTGCGATCAAGGAGGCCACCGGTGGGCTGACCGCATCCGTCGGGTTGTCGCAAACCAAATACGTTGCCAAAGTCGCCAGCGGTTATCAAAAACCGGATGGTCTTACCATTGTGCCAATGGAGAACGCCGTAAGCTGGTTGGCGCCTCAGTCAGTCGCACGACTCTGGGGGGCTGGTCCAAAAACCCAGGCACGGCTGCATGCGTTGGGTTACCAGACCATTGGAGATATTGCCGAAGCGCCACCCGAGAGACTGCAAGCCGCACTCGGCAGTCTCGGTAACCACCTCTTTGAATTAGCCAATGCTCGAGATCCCCGGCGCATCGAAGGCCATCGAGTGGCGAGGAGTATGGGGTCCGATAGAACTCTCAACATAGACGTCTCCGCTCGAGAGGATATTCTGCTGTATCTGCGACGTTCGGCAGACCACATTGCGCGCCGCTTGCGGCGCAAGAATTATCTAGCGGGCGGCGTGCGAGTACGATTGAAGACTACCGACTTCAAGCTGTTGACACGGCAGTGCACGCTCGCCGAGCCCACGGACGTTGCGGAAGCCCTCTATGCGGCGGCACAAAAAATGCTTGATCGCTTCGACCATCCCGGACCCTTCCGTCTGGTAGGACTTGCAGCCCATTCTCTCGAACGGCCAAGCGAATCCAAACAACTGGGTCTTCTGGACGAGGGTAAAGCGCGCGCATTGGAAGTAGCTCTGGACCAACTCGCCGAGCGTTACGGAGACAACGTGGTCCGGCGGGCTCGCGACATTACTCAAACGACTGTTACCGACACGACACCAAATCTCGACTTCCTGCACTAGAAGCTGTCAGTGCGTTTTTCCACGCGCTGCTGGACGCCACCCAAGTGCTTCCTTATCCTCGAAAACGCTCTCTTTATGACAAAAAGGACGACACCTAAATGGCAGAGCTTAGCTGCTGGAACTGCGGAGAATTACTAACAGAGGTTCCGCTGCCCATTAGCCGCCACGAAAACTGTCCTCAATGTTTTACCGAACTTCACTGCTGCCGCCTCTGCCGCTACTACGATCCCCAGATTCCAGACCAGTGTGAGGAAGATCGCGCCGATCCGCCGGTGAATAAGGAGGTTGGCAACTTCTGCGAGTGGTTTCAGCCCCGCGCCGGTGCATACGCGTCCACCCGAACTCAGAAGAAGGATGCTTCCCTTGGCAAACTGGATTCGCTGTTCGGAGGTTCAAAGTCCGAAGCAGATCAACCGGACAATGCGAATTCGAGCCCCGCGACTACGGAGGACGACGTGCGTGCTAAGCTCGATTCTCTCTTCTGCAAAGACGAATAATCCAGGCTAGAGCCCAGGCCCTTCAGCTTAGATCCCGGATAACTGCGTCGCAGCTGTCCAATTTACTGACAATGTTAGGCAAACCAACTTCGAATAACTTCATATTGGTCACCACGTGACGTAGTTTCCATTATTTGCCCGCCCAGTTGCCTATTCTTAGCAAAATTCTTTACTACCTAAGCGATTTAGGTGTTCATCATGATGACCTATACGCCACCACCGGGTCTCTTGAAAGTTCCTATTGGCACGTTGGAAATCGGCATGTACATCGCGGCCGTGGACCGGCCATGGCTCGAGACCCCGTTTGCAGTCCAGGGGTTCCACATTGAAAGCGAGCTTGATATCGATTTTGTCGCCCAACATTGTCAGTACGTCTACATAGACCCACGCATTCACCCCCGCGGCAAGTACGAGAAGCGGGTAACCCCACTGTCGGTTCCCAAAAACACGACTTCACTCAAATCCGAACTGCGCCAAGCGAACGTCGACCTCGAGAGCACGTCACAGGCGATTGAAAAGGTTTTCAAACAGGTTAGAGCGAATCGCCACGTCGACCTGAGGGCCATGCAAAAAATCGTCACACCGCTCATAGATAGCGTATTGCGTAATCACGAGGCAATTGCCGCTCTGCTGCGCATGAAGGAGAAGGACAACTACTTCTACCAACACTGCATCAGCACCGCGGTGTGGGCCGTGCTCATGGGACGCCACGCCGGCTTCGACAAAGACGATCTCAAGGTACTAGTACTCGGGACGTTTATGATCGACATTGGAATGATCGATGTGCCCGACTCGATCTTGCAGAAGAAAGGTGAACTCACCGACGAGGAACGTACACTGATCCACAAACACGTCGACACCGGGATCGAGATAGTAAAACAATCTGGAATGACGGACAGACGGGTTCTCGAGATCATTCACTGTCATCACGAGCGCTTCGATGGTTCCGGATATCCAGTGGGACGGACTATTTCGGAGATACCTCTGACCGCTCGAATAGCCGGTATCGCCGACACCTACGATGCTATGATGACGCCCCGTCCCTATCAGGTCAGCCGTTCCGCCTTCGAAGCGACTCAGGAACTATCCGATCTCAAAGGGACTTTGTTTCAACCCGAGCTGATCGAGCTCTTCATTCAAGCCATTGGAATCTTTCCGACCGGCTCGATCGTCGAACTCAATACTGGTGAAGTGGGTATCGTCGTAGCGCAAAATCCGACTCGGCGGCTCAAGCCGCAGATCATTGTGGTCTTGAATTCGGAAAAACAACGTTACAAAACACCAATTGCCATTAACCTCGACTCCCATGTTCGCGTACATGAAAGCGGCAACGAGGTGTGGATCACCAAAGATCTCAACGCGGGGAGCTACGGGCTCGACGCCGCGAACTATTTCCTATAATGCCATGATTGCCAGCGATGAACTTTCCAACCTTATCACCACCGCTTTCGACCATCCGGAGGAACCCGGATCGAAAGGTATCAACGTGTTCTTGCTCATCGAGCTTGCCGACCTTCCAGTCATCAAGGCGGAAGCAGGTGTGGAAATCGCAAAGCTGTATGCCGACGAGTTCCATCACCGTGCTCGGCGATTGGCTCGTACGTACGACGACTTCTTTGCCATCGCCGAGGGTCGTGTCGCTCTCGTGCTCCGGCGAATACAGAACACCCAGCAGATCGAGCTGGCGGCGGCAAAGTTGTCACGGCTGTTCGAAGATCCCATTGAGGTAAGTAGTGACAGCCTCTATGTGAAGCCAACGTCTGCGTTTGTGGTTCCGATCAAACGCCGCACGGCCGCCGAGGAGATTCTTGAGCTCGCCGAGCGAGGTATCTTGCAAGCGAAGCACACAGATAAAGCTTACGTCGTCATCAGTCCCGGCAAACTACCGGAGCAAAACAACAACTGGCACATCCAGAAGGAAGTCGAAGCCGCATTCGAACGGGGCGAGTTTACCCTCTACTATCAGCCGAAAATCCACGCGAACTTCGGTTCTCTGCTCGGTGCTGAAGCCCTGATTCGTTGGCTCTCCGAAAAAAACGGACTCGCCAACCCCGGTACGTTTATACCCTACATTGAAAACGCACCTATTATTCGCCCACTCACTTGGTTCGTCATCAAGTCAGCCCTGTCGAAATGCAGCCAGTGGCCAGCATCTATTTCTGTATCCGTAAATATTCCGACGATGCTGCTCAACGACGATGAGATCGTCGCCGTCACGCGTGATGCGCTCGGATTATACGAGATGGATCCTGCGCGTTTGACGCTGGAGATCACCGAAAGCGGCTTCATGGAACAACCGGAGCGGTCGTTGACCATATTGAAACAGCTACGGGATCTCGGCACCATGATCTCGATCGATGATTTCGGCACTGGATACTCTTCACTGGCTTATTTCCGCAACCTCCCCGCCACCGAACTAAAAATCGATCAAACCTTCGTGAACAATATGTGCACCGATCCTCGGGACGAGGCGCTGGTGAAAACAATCATCGATCTGGCGCACAACTTCGGTCTGAAGGTCGTTGCCGAAGGTGTTGAAGAGAAAGCTCAGGTCGAAAAACTCAAAGAGATGGGTTGCGATGTCTTGCAGGGTTATTTGTTCGGCGAGCCGATGCCCGCAGCCGAGTTCCAGAAAATGATCGACAAGGGTTAACCTGTCATAGAGGCGTGAATCGATTCGAGATTAACGACCCCCGTAAGTTGCGACAATAACTGCAAAGACTTCGATCGCATCCCACAGATTTTGAATTCTCAGGTTCTCATTGGACCCATGCTGATTGTTGTCATGATTAGCGATCGGCAACAATACGACCGGCATGTCAAAGAACTGCTCAAACAGATAAATTGGCAGGCTGCCACCCATGGTGGGCGTCAACAACGTCACCTCGTCGTCGAGTCCATTCAGGATAGTTGCCAAACGTAACGCAGCCGGTGAGTCCAACGCGGTACGAAAACCGGGATATCCCCCACCCGCATCTACCTTGATGACGTTCCCATGCGCCATGAGCACCGACCGATCCGGGTCTTCGTACACGATGTGAAACCCCCGTTTTACGATGTGACGCTCCAGTGCAGCAAGCGCTCCTTCTGGCGTCTGGTCTGGTACGAGTCGTATGTTGAGCGAAGCGGTTGCAGTCGGGCGGATCACATTGCTGGACTGTGACCCTACTCCACCCGCTTGCAATCCCTTGATGACGATGGCGGGCTTCATGACAGCCAACTCCAGCCGCTGCCCGCCGCTTTCTGTTCGCCCCAGAGCCAGTTCTTCGACGAGCAGTTCGTCCATGTTCGGCATAGCCGCCACCGCTTCCCGCTCGGCAATTGTCAACGGGCGTACCTCGTCGTCGAAACCCGCGACGGCGATTTCACCGGCATCATCTTTCAGGCTCGTGAGCAACCGCACCAGCGTATCCGTCGGGTTCGGCACCCAGTTCCCGTAATGTCCCGAGTGCACCGGCCTAATAGGGCCGTAAGTAGTCAGATCGACGGTCATGCTGCCGCGCACGCCGAAGACCAGCTGTCGGCGCCGTGACTGGTGCATGGGCCCATCACAAAACAGCATCAGATCAGCCTTCAGCCTATCTCCATGTTGCTCGAGAACCTGTCTGAGTGTCGGCGAACCCGCCTCTTCTTCACCATCCAGAATCAACTTGATATTTACGCTCGGTTCGATTCCCGCTTCATCGAGCGCAGCTAACGCGGTCATTAATGCAATCAACGGCGCTTTATCGTCTCCGGCAGAACGCGCAAAAATCCGCCACTCGGGATCGATTGGTGCCACGACATCGTTCCAGGACACAATCTGACCTCCCTCTTCAACCGGCGCTGTACGCAGGGTGGGTACAAAAGGAGGTGTCTGCCACGAATGCGCATCAACCGGTTGACCATCAAAGTGGGCATAAATCAGGAGTGTTTCGGCGGCTCCTGGCTGAGAACGGGAAGCGAGGATGTATGGTGCCCGACCAGCCTTGACGATTTCGGAGGTAAAAGCTCTTTGCGCAAGGTAGTCGATAATCCAAGCTGCGTTACGATCCATAGCAACTGTGTTGGCCGGTATGTTGGAAACATTGGGAAGACTAAGGAAATCGCGAAATGTATTGAGGATTCTAGCTTCGTTCTCGATGC
>SMWK01000225.1 GCA_004356895.1 Gammaproteobacteria bacterium | reverse complement strand
GGGGTGCACTCGTTATCGCGTCGGTATTCCCAATGGCTCAGGCTGCCGAAGAAGATGTCGACGATCTAGTTATAACAAGCGAATTGAATGCGTTTATCACAGTATCTTCGGATGGAAAGATCACGATTTACTCTGCCAACGCTGAAATGGGGCAATGCATCAAAACGGCATTACCGATGATTATTGCCGAGGAACTGGGTGCCAGTTGGGAAGATGTAGAAGTACTTCAATCCCCAGTGGACGAGAGTCGATTTGGTCGCCAGGGTGCCGGGGGTTCGACAACGATTCCACGCACATGGAACCAGATGCGCCGCATGGGGGCGTCCGCCAGAGAGATGTTTATCAGTGCGGGTGCGCTGGTCATGGAAGTGTCCAGGGATGAGCTGAAAACGGCTGACAGCAAAGTGACCCATAACTCAGGCCGATACATGACTTTTGGCCAACTGGCGACACTCGCGGCGAAGCAGGAAGTGCCTGACCCCGATACGCTGACATTTAAAGATCGCGAAGATTACACCATCATCGGCACGTCAATATCCGGTGTCGACAATCTGGCGATTACCACCGGTCTGGCGCTTTTTGGTATCGATACCCGTGTGCCGGACATGCTCTATGCCGCGTACCACAAATGTCCGACGATTGGTGGCAAGGTCATCGGTGCCAACCTGGATGAAATCAAGGCAATGCCCGGAGTTATTGATGCGTGCCTTGTTGAAGGCAACAACAACGTACGTGAACTGCTTGACGGCATCGCCATTGTCGGCACGACAACCTATGCGGTTTTCAATGCAAAGAAGCAACTGCAAGTCGACTGGGATGAAAGCCAGGCTTCTAAAGATAGCTGGACCCAGATCGTCTCCCGTGCAAAGAGCCTCGCTGGTACGCGGGGGCCTGATGTCGTGATCGACAAGGGTGATGTTGAGGCCGCGTTTGCCGATCCGGACAACACTACACTTGAAGCCTTCTACGAATACCCTTTCGTCGCACACCTTTGCATGGAACCAATGAACTGCACGGCGCACTACAAGAAAGGTGAGGCTGGCGAAAAAGACACGTTGGAACTGTGGGTTCCGTCGCAGTCGCCAACACGCATTCACGCAGCGGCGAAATCCATGTTTGGTTTCGAACCCGATCAAGTTACGTTGCACCAGATGCGCCTCGGCGGTAGTTTTGGTCGACGAACTTCTTCTGAATACATCTGCGAAGCGATAGAGATCTCAAAACGCGTGGGTGCGCCAGTGAAGCTGACCTGGACGCGCGAAGATGATATCCATCATGACTTCTTTCGTGTTGGCGGCTTTCAATCTGTAAAAGGTGCGGTAAACCCAGAAGGTCGCCTGGTTGCCTTTGAGGATCACTTTGTTGGCATGCAAACCAATGGCAGACCGGTATCGGGCTCACGCTTTCGAGCAACGGAGTTTCCGATCCAGAATATCGCTAATGCATACGCTTCCAAAACGATGTTTGAAATCGATACGCCTTGCGGGCCCTGGAGAGCACCGGGTTCCAACACATCCGCTTTTGTCTCACAGAGTTTTCTAGATGAGATGGCGCACGCCGCAGGCCGCGATTACCTGGAATTTCTGCTGGAAATTGTGGGGGAGCCACGCTGGTTTCAAGAGGGTAACATTCGGTCACTGAATACAGGCAGGGCGGCCGACGTCATCAAGCTCGCGGCGAAAGTGGCAGGCTGGGGTCGCGAGATGCCAACCGGTACTGGTCTGGGTCTCGCATTCTACTTCTGTCACGCAGCCCACATTGCAGAAGTGGCCGAGGTGAGCGTGGACGCCAACAAAAAGCTGACCGTGCATAACGTCACCGTTGCGGTGGACGTCGGGCCCATCATCAATATGAGTGGCGCGTTATCCCAGGTGGAAGGTGCGGTGATCGACGGGCTTTCCACGATGATGGCGCAGAAAATTACGATGGAAAACGGGCGTATTCAGCAGTCCAACTTCCATGATTACGAAGTACTGCGCATTCCCGACACACCCAAAGTGGATATTCATTTTATCCAGAGCGATTATTCGCCGACGGGTCTTGGTGAACCCGCCTTACCGCCCCTTGCCCCGGCTATTGGAAATGCGATTTTTGCGGCAACAGGACATAGAGTGCGAAAGATGCCCTTATCTGAGGAGGGTTATACGATTTGATACAATGAGCGCAGCTGCGTCTGGTAAGTTCGCGGATGCGCACTATAATCAGGCGGGTATCCGTCATAAAGCTGCCTTCTCATCATGCGGAATCACTCCAATATTTTTAACGTCTACGCATCAGAGGGATAAGGAACAATGGCCAAAAAGAAAAAGAGGGCAAAAGCTAAACGTGCCCCTTGGAACAAGGGACGCGAAGTGGGGCAACGAGCCCCGCTGAGCATCTCAGAAGTGACTCGTATTAAGAAGTTGCTGGTAAAACGTGGCGATGCTGGTCTAAGAGACCTCGCAATGTTCTCAACGGCGATCGACACCATGTTGCGCGCTCAAGACCTTCTTGAGTTGACAGTTAAGGACGTGAGGAAGCGCAATGGGGTAATGCGTAACACACTTGAACTGACAACCATCAAATTCGGGCAAGGCGTCCAGTGTGTATTGTCGAAGGCCACGATGAGAGTCCTGGCGAAGTGGATCAAACAATCTGCCAAGAAACCAAACGGTTATCTGTTCACGAGTCGACTCGGTGGCGGTTTAAGGCCGATGTCGTCCCGGCAGCTCAACCGTCTCGTCAAGTCCTGGGCAGAAGCTATCAGGCTTGATCCGAGTCGGTATGGAATAGAATCCCTGCGAAGAACCCGCTCCATCTACATTTTGAACAAAACCGAAAACATGGAAGCCGTCCGCATTATGTTGGGGCTTGCGGATATCCGAACGACAGCGCGATATCTGAGAGACTCCAAACCTGTTAATGCACTGGCGATAAATCGGGCGCACACACTCTAAGTACCGATAGATCGGAATGACCTTAGTAGCCGCGTTGCTGATGCATATTGATTCGTAGTACCCAGGATAAAACCGGTTTAGTTTAACCATGCACTCGTTGTGAACTGAACACACAAAACTGGGTGTCGTTCACCAGATACCGGGTAAACACCTGGCCATGCGGCGCGGAGGGTTCGAAGCGGGATACCTCGCATACGGTCGCACTCGATCTGCGAACCAAGAAGCCAGACCGACGCTGACAACACACCAAGAAGGGAGGCGAGCAGCGGGTGCCTGCTCTTTGCGCGCGGCACGTCGCTCCTGTCGCAGAACGAGTTCGCTGCTCTCGAAAAACTGCATGGAGCGCGCTCTATGTACCACTCCATTCTGGTAGGCCAAGACGCATCCGAATACAGCCACCAGGCGCTGGGGCTTGCAATCTGGCTCGCGAAGGCCACGCGCGCGCGCCTTCACCTGATTCATCTCCATTCGAGAAAACCCCGCATCCGACCTAAAACGTCACTCACCGAGATGTCGTCCATCATGGAGGTGCGACTCGAGGAGCTTCGCAGCGACGGTATCAATGGTGACTGTCAGGTGGTCGAGGGGTGGAGTACGAAGTCGCTTGTAAACGAGTCCAAATGGCACGACCTCGTGGTGGTCGGCCGGCACGGCGTGAGTTCGAGCGAGCGAGTTCGGGGTATTGGCTCGTTACCGACTGCGCTGCTTGCCGCGAGCCCGGTACCCGTACTCGTCGCAGCCGACACGCCTGTCATTCCCGACCGTCTGCTGGTCGCTTTTGACAACAGCCCTGACGCCTGCATGGCCCTTCGGATAGCCGCTTCACTGGCAGCCGAGCGAGGACTTCGCATGCACGTCATCGAGGCAATGGCCGGGCATGGGCGTCAGGACCACCTTGCGCATGCACGCGCGTATCTCGAAGGCTGGAAAGAGGTCGATGCGGATTTCGAGGTGCTCGAAGGAAAGTCGTCTGACCAAATCGTGTCGTGTATCGCAAAACACGACATCCAACTCACCTTCCTACCGGCCCTCGATCGCTCGATACTTGGGCATAATCTCCCAGCGCGGATCGCGCACGAGACGGGTTCTTCGCTGATCGTGCCCCGAGGTCAGACGCCGCCCGTCTACTGATACGCACCCAATGATGGTGACTCAGCCGGGGCGCTGTCGTTGGGCTTGTTCCAGTCAGCGCAGTCGGTCGACATGTGCGCGTAGGCGTACCAGCTCGCTTTCAAGCCGGCGTACCCGATCTTCCAGCGCGCGCTCCCGACTCGCCTCCATTGGATCGATCCTGCGCGCGTCTGTTCCGATCAGTCGGCCCGCCGGACTGCGTTCCTGGACTAGGACCTCCAACACCTGGCGAATCGCAACAATTTCGGGGTCAGTGGCTTGCTGCAGTATCTCCCAGGGTTTGGACTCGCGCTCAGTCCTGTCGGAATCCCTGGTTGATTCGCCTTGCGCAGGCGGCGTCAGGCAGAAGAGAACACCAACCAGAACGATATCGAGAATTCTCATCGAGACTGTCCCTTACGCAAGTGGAGACCCAAAATAACATACGACCCGGATATGGCACCAAACAGGGCTTCCCGGTGCGCATCTGCGAATCGGTAAAGCGGCCGCTCAATTCCTGTCTATATCTCGCAGGTAAATAGAGAGACGGGAACGGAGCCGGGACTTTCAACCTTCTCCCGATTACTCAGGCCGCAAGGACCTTCAGCGATGCAGGCTTTCGAAAATGCTGGCAAACGTTGGCGTTTGCTCGATGATCACCGGAAGGTGTAACCGCCGCGCGATGTCGCTGGCGGAGATCAGTCCACGAATGTGGTGTCTTTTGCGGTCGATTACCAAACAGTGCTGCTCGCCGTTCTCTTGTAACGTGTGTATTACGTCGCCGACCGTTGCCCGTTCCAGATCGGAGATGTCGATCGAGCGAAGGGTCGACCTCCGTCGCATCAGGTCGGTCACCAATAACTCGTTCCGGCTTGTACCACTCGCTACGATTTTGATCACCGTCTCCGAGGATAGGTCGTGAAAACTCACCACGCCAATCATCTCAAGCGACTTATCGACCACAAACTTCAGCTTCACGTGGGCTTTGCGCATTTCGCTCTCTGCCTCAGTGGCTTTGGCTTGCGAATCGATCATCAGAGGTTGGCTCTTGTTGAAATCGGTAAAAATGAGTAAGGCGGGCGATTCAATCGTTACCCGTTCCACCTCATCGGGTTGCACCAGATGATCAATACTATCCAGCGAGAACATCTGCAGCTTCTTCATCGATACCCCCCAGTCAGAACTAGCAGACACGAACAGATTGTAGAACTGAAAACAACTGTTAAGTAGTACCACATCGTGCGATGCAAATGGTCCTACGACGCGGGAGTGGTCTTCTGATCTCCAGCGATGAGTTCATGAAGAGAGGACCCAGCCATCAGTATGTTCGCCGCTCGTGGGTCGCTCTGGAGGTCCCCGGGTGGGAAAACACCCACTACGAGAGCTGTCTGACGAACCAAAAGATGGCACATATCGGCCGCCGCACGTACACCGGACCCAGCCGCAACTCTTACCCCCAACAACACACTTACTCGGGGGCCGGGCAGAATCAGAG
>SMWK01000224.1 GCA_004356895.1 Gammaproteobacteria bacterium | reverse complement strand
GGTTGTACCGAACCCACCTATCACTCGAACCAGCAGACAAGTTGCAATCGTTGGCTCGGGACCTGCCGGGCTTGCGGCGGCCGCGCAACTCAACCAGGCCGGTCACAACGTGACTGTCTACGAACGCGAAGATCGCATTGGCGGGCTGCTGATGTACGGCATACCCAACATGAAGCTGGACAAAACGGGCGTGGTTGAACGCCGCCTGGACGTCATGCGCAGCGAAGGTGTGCAGTTTGTAACAAGCGCGGATGTAGGGAACGGCGCATACGACGTACGCGCACTCCTTGCTGATAACGATGCACTGTTGTTTGCAACAGGCGCCACCGTCCCACGCGACTTACCGATTCCAGGCAGAAAGCTCAAAGGTGTGCACTTCGCGATGGATTTCCTGACCAATAACACCAGAAGCCTGTTGGACTCCGATCTCAAAGACGGAAAATTTACCTCCGCCAAAGACAAGAACGTAATCGTCATCGGCGGCGGCGACACTGGGACCGATTGTATTGGTACTGCGCTGCGCCACGATTGCAGAAGTCTCATCAACTTCGAACTCTTTCCACAACTCCCCAACGAACGCGCAGCGGACAACCCCTGGCCAACCTGGCCAAAAATCTACCGCACCGAATATGCACACGAAGAATCCGCCCGCAAATTTTGCGACGATCCACGGGTGTTCAGCGTTTCTTCCACCGAGTTCGTCGGCGACGAAAACGGCAACTTGAAAGCAGTCCGTACAGTGGACGTTACATTGAAAGACGGCAGATTTGAGAACATTCCCGGCAGCGAGCGAGAATGGCCGGCGGACCTGGTGTTTCTGGCCATGGGTTTTCTCGGCCCGGAACACGTCGTTTCAGACGCACTCGATCTCCAATATGACGACCTCTCGAACTACCGCGCCTCCTATGGCAGTTATCAGACCAGCATTGCCAAGGTGTTCGCAGCGGGAGACTGTCGGCGCGGGCAGTCTCTGGTGGTTTGGGCCATCAACGAGGGACGTGAAGCGGCGCGGGAAATTGATCGGTATTTGATGGGATCTACGCAGCTTCCGTAATTGCAATCAGACTTGATTTTGGCTTGTAACAATAAGCCCTACTGCTGTAACGCTGTGCGGATCGCACTTTGTACCTGGGTCATTGTCCGCAGCCACGGTTTTACCTGGCCCACGCTCGCGGGTAAGCGGCGGGATTCGGCTTCGGCTTGTGATCTGGTGGCGAACGAGCCGTAGACGACCACATGGAGTATCCGACCGTTGCGGGATAGGCGGTAGGTTGCAAACCGTTCAGGACGCTCCTGAGATGCCAGATAGGCTTGGACACGTTCGGCTGACGAAAGAGTAAGAAGCTGTAACGTGAAAGCATCACCGGGTTGTGCCATGAGCCAACTGGCATCCTTGTATGCTGTTGCAGGAGAGGTAGGGGGCAGTTCTGGCTGCGGTTCTTTGCTGATTGGCGTGATTGATTCAGGCTCCTCTGGCTCCGAGGAGGGGGGAGGTTCGCTGGAGGCTCGGTCGGGATAGTCGTCTTTAAACGGACTCGCCTGAGAGCTGGGTTGACTGCGGTCCGTTGCGGTGGCGGGCGTTTTCGAATCTGCAAGGGGCCTGACCGTATCTGGCGCAAGCTCGATCGACTCGGTACTCGGTGCTTCGGCCTCGATCGTCTGGCCTGAAAGATTGTCAGTCGCGTCTGAGGGCTCTTTATCCGCTGAGGGCTCTTCATCCGCTGAAGGCTCCTTATCCGCTGCAGGCTCCTTATCCACTGAAGGCTCCATCATGGCCAACTCGTCAGGTTCGTCGAGCCAGGGGAGCGGGGTCTGTTGCCAGATCAGATAGGCCAATGTGATGACGAGCAGTAGGAGTACCAAAAGCGCGCGGTGGACGGCGGGAAAGCGGGAACGCTCAGCAATCAGATCACCTGATTCGAGTTTCACCAATAATACATTGGCCATCTGGTCAATCCGTCCCGGGAGGCCTTCGGAGAGCTTGGTGATCTCATTTATCTGCTGGTCTGTGAATGGCAGATGACCGCGGTATCTAGCTTGATGGAAACGCCATTCGAGGTATGCGCGGACGTCCTTGGCGCCGAATCCAGTAAGGCGGATCTCGTGCCAGCCGACGTCTAAGTTATCTGCGGATTTTTCGATCTGCGAGACAAAACGTACCTCACCGAAGAACACCAGCCGGATCGAGCAGAGGGTGAGTAACTCCAGTAGGTCATCGAAAGCTTTGGGTTCAAGGACCTCCGCATCGTCAATGAGCGTGATGCAAATCCGTTCCGCGCTTTCCTGCTCATCGACATGGCTGGTGATCGCCTCTCGTAAAAGCTGCCTGTTAGCGTCGCTCGGCGTAGCAAGCCCATAACCCTGAGCGATTGCCATGAGCACTTCGCGGGTGGTGTTCACCAACGTGCCGTTGATTCTTGCAGCCTTCACTCGCGGTTCGAGACTAGTCGAAAGTTTACGAAATAAGGTAGTTTTACCGACACCCGCTGGACCCGTTGCCAGCAATACACGCCGCGACCATTGACTCAAATGTCGTAGTTGGTCGAGGTAGGTTTTACGATCACCCTGTTCAAAGAAATCGTCGCCCGGTTGAACAAAAGGGTTGTGAGTCAATCCAAGAAAGCGGCGTTGCTGCTCAACCATCACATAAAACATCGCCCGCGTTCAGCGTCGCACGCAGTGCTGATGCGTCTATCTCCTCGGTAACAATCACCCGGCCGATTGTCTCTGCCAGAACCAGGCGCAATTTACCATCAACAACCTTCTTATCCATTCCCATCGCCCGGTGCATAACATCGTCGGAAAGTTCCGTTGGTGGGCATACCGGGAGATCTAACGATTGCAGTACCCTCTTGATGCGTTGCGCATCCTTTAGTTGCAGCGATCCTACACGCACCGAGAGATCGGCCGCCATCACCATACCTATCGCCACGGCTTCGCCGTGCAGATAGGTTCGATAATTCGTGAGGGTTTCGATTGCGTGCCCAAAGGTATGGCCAAAGTTGAGGATGGCTCGCAAGCCGGTTTCCCGCTCGTCATCCTCCACCACCCCTGCCTTAATTTCGCATGAGCGGCGTACTGCCCACACAAGCGTATCAGGGTCTTTGTCGAGCAATTTTTCACCCGCCTGTTCTATCCAGTCAAAGAACTCGGGATCCGCGATCACCCCGTACTTCAGAACCTCGGCCAACCCGGCACGGTATTCGCGTTCTGGCAGGGTAGCAAAGACTGCGCTGTCTGCTATTACGCAGCGTGGCTGGTAAAACGCGCCAATCATGTTCTTGCCGCTCGGATGATTTACCCCAGTTTTCCCGCCGACCGCGGAATCTACCTGGGCCAACAAGGTAGTTGGAACTTGAATGAAACCAACTCCGCGTTGAAACGTAGCCGCCACAAAACCAGTTATGTCGCCGACTACGCCACCACCCAACGCCACTAACGTAGTGGAGCGGTTGTGCCTTTTGGCCAGCAGGAAATCCATGATGGCCGCGTAACTGTCGAGGGTTTTGTATTGCTCACCATCGGGAAGAGTGAAAACGTCTACGTCGGCGCCACCGAGGGCTGTCAACAGGTCATCGAGGTACAGGGGGGCCACCGTATCATTGCTGATCACGGCTACCTGATTCCCGCTCAGATGGGGCTTGAAAAGATGTGCTTGAGATAGGCTTCCGCTACCAATGTGAATCGGGTAGCTACGCTCATCGAGATGCACGTCAACTCTTTGCATCACTTAATCCCATCCTTGCGCAACTGTTCTTCGATTGCTTGCGCCAACACTTTTGGTCCATGACGGTCAGTAACGAACCGATAGTCGCTAATCTCCGCGTACAACGGTGCACGTTCCTCCCGCAGGCGTCGTAACGTCTTCCGTGGTTCTCCTTGTTGCAAGAGGGGTCTTCTCTTGTCTCGCCGAGTGCGTTCCACCAACCTCTCGAGCGGACTGTCGAGATGAATGACAACGCCCCGGGAGGCAAGCACCTTGCGGTTGCAGAGACGCAACACAACACCGCCACCGGTGGCCATTACGATGTCATCACACTGAGTCAGCTCGTCGACAACTTCCTGCTCCCGATCTCTGAAACCTACTTCACCCTCGACATCGAATATCCACGCGAGGTCCGCACCAGCCCGTTCTTCGATCACATGATCGGTGTCGTAGAACTCCTTATGCATGGATTCCGCGAGCAGGCGTCCGACAGTGCTCTTGCCAACTGCCATCAGGCCGACGAGAAAAATATTCTGTTTTGTCATGAAAACGGCGCCATTTTGGCGCCGTTAGTCTACCAATCTAATAAGGTTAATTGGTGAGTGAATCCTGAATGATTCGCGGCGTGATGAAGATCAGCAATTCCTGCTTGTCATCGCGCTCTATCGTACGGCGGAAAAACCGACCAATGTATGGCAGATCACCGAGGAACGGCGTCTTGGTAGTCGAAATATTCCTGTCGGTCTGGAATACACCACCCAGCACGATCGTCTGACCGTTGTCGACCAATACCTGCGTCTGGATCTCATTGGTGTTGATGGATGGGATGCCGTTGAACACCTGGCCAACCGTATCCTGCTTGACATTCAGCTCCATGATGATGCGATTATCCGGGGTGATCTGCGGCGTTACTTCGAGGGACAACACCGCGTCCTTGAAAGACGTCGAGGTGGCACCGCTGCTCGTTGCTTCCTGATAGGGAATCTCCACGCCGGACTCTATCATCGCCGTGGACTTGTCCGCTGTGATTACTTTCGGTCGTGCCACTACCTCTGCGTGTCCTTCGGAGGTGAGCGCCGAAAGCTCGAGATCCAGCAGGTAACCCTCGCCAGTGAAACCGATGCCGAAGCTGCTCGCACCAGCGCCAGAGACACCGAGGTCCACGACCAGATCACCGGGGGATGTGATACTACCTTCGCCAAGAGGATCAGTGATAATGTTCTGTAGCTCGCTCAACGTGTCGCGCGATCCGCCAAACTTCCACACGGCTGGTATCCCAACGTGTTTTAATGCACCACCACCCCACCTAATGCCCAGTTGCTCAGAGAAGTTTGCATTGGCGGTAACGATCCGTGCCTCGATAAGAACCTGCCGAACCGGTACATCCAATTGCGCTATGACCCGCCGGAACTCGTTCAGCCTGTCAGCCGTATCCGTCAATATGATGGAGTTAGTTCGCTCGTCGACAATCACGCTGCCACGTGGCGAGAGCATCGACTGATCACCGCTTTCACTACTGGCGTTGCTGAAAAGTTCGAAGAGTTCCATAGCGCTTGCATAGCTAATCTGGATGAATTCTGTGCGTAAGGGCGCCAACTCTGAAATCTGTTTTTGATTCTCAAGTTCCAGCTTTTCCCGAGCAGCAATTTCGGCTGCCGGAGCGACGAGCAATACGTTACCCACCTGCCGTTTGTCCAGACCCTTGGTCTTGAGAATGAGATCGAGCGCCTGATCCCAGGGAACATTCTTCAACCGCAGGGTGATGCGACCGGAAACCGTATCGCTCGCTACCAGGTTGAGGTCGGTGAAATCCGCAATCAACTGCAGGACCGAACGAACCTCAATGTCCTGAAAGTTCAGCGAGAGCTTCTCGCCCGTGTATTTGAATATATCCTCGCGCCGTTCAACTTCTTCCTCGGTGAGCGGGTTGACGTTTATGGTTAACGTGTCATCGGCCTGATATGCCAGGTAGTCGTAATCGCCGATTGTGGTCACTGTCAGTGTGACACTCGACCCTTCCTGTATAGTATCCACGAGTTGTACGGGTGTGGCGAAGTCGGTGACATCCAGACGACGCTGCAGGTTTTTCGGTAAGACTGTGTTGCGTATTTCTACCTTGATACGGCCGCCGTCACTAGTGACGTTTACAGGCGCTTTTGGATTCGACAGTTTAACGATGATGCGACCTTCACCTTCCTCACCGCGGCGGAAATCAATATCCAGTACTTGCGAATCGGTAACCGTTCGCTGCGTGGGGCTCCGGTCGTCCGCAGCAGCAAATTCCGGCTGAGCAGGTAGCCCAGCGGTGCTGTCTGCACCAACGACAAGATAGAGGGTGTTACCGCGTATCTCGGTCTCGTAGCTAACCAGCTGAGTGAGGTTGACGATTGCACGCGTACGATCCTTGGTGGAGATGATGGATACACGACGCGCGTTGCCAATACCAAGGTTGTGGTGCTTCTCATCGAGTGCGCTTACCACCCCGGGCATGTCCAGCACAATCCGTGCGGGCTGCTCGATGGTATAACCCGTCGGCTCCGGCGGCACGCCATCGAAGATCAAACGAATTTCGGTTTTGTCACCAGGAAGTGACGCAAACTCGATGGACTCGATGGTGACGGCTCCCGCTGTGCCGGCCAACGCCAACATCGCAAACGCCAACAATCCATGGCAACACCGCTGCAAAAACTCAAGCATGATATTCATCCTTTAACCTCGACTTCCCAGGGCAACTGTGCGGGAACGTTCCACCCAGCCCCCTGTACCATCCGGGACAATTTCGATGAGTTCGATCGATCCCTCTTCAATAGCTAGCACCTCACCATAGTCGGTACCTATGTAGTCACCTGTTTGCACACGGTGCACACCACCATCTACATCCCTTATCAGAGCAAATTGTGATGATCCTTGTGATAACGTGCCTACCATGGCGAGATTGGCGATTGTGTACTGCTCCAGATATTGTTTAACCCGATCAAAATCCGGTACGACGGCGACGCCACCTCGATCTCGTTCCACTCTCTTCACTACAATGGGCGGTTCGAAAGGGCTGCGTAAATTGCTCGCCTGATAGGCGAAAGGTGGAACCGTCTCGAACGGCGGCAGCGGTTGGATGCTTCCTTTAGGCCGGGACTCCACCTCGGCCATGAATTCTTTCAAGTCGGAAACATCAGTATTACTGCCGCAGCCCAACAGGGCAGCAAATAGAAAAACGACCAGAGAACTTCTACCGGGAAACTGCATTAGCCTTCCTCATCATCCAGATACCGATAGGTTTTGGCTCGAATGTTCATCTTCAAATTCTGTACCGAACCCGCGGGACTGATATTGAAGTCGTGCAGCGTGACGATCCGGGAGAGATTAGCTACGCCGCTGACGAAAGAACCTATCTTGTGGTAGTCCCCTTCCACCGTGATATCGATGGGGAGTTCCGCATAAAACTCCGTTACACGCTCGGCACCTAGATCGATACTTTCGATCGTAAGATCGTTGTCGATCGCGGTACGGGTGATATCTTCAAGAAGCCCAGGAACTTCGGTTTCGCTTGGCAGCTGTTTAACCAAAGCGCCAAATGTATTTTCCATTTGTATTTTCTGCTCTCTATAGGCTTCCAAATTGGCCGCCTGGGAAGATTTCTTTTCGTAGTCGTTTTTCAGACTCTGTTCTTTCGTTTCTGCCTGTTCCAGTACTGTCTGTTTGTCCGTGAGGTAATAGTAATAGCCCCCACCAAGTACCAGCGAAAACACCACGAGCATCAGGATGAGCTTGATTGGCGTAGGCCAAGTCCCAATGTTGTTCAGATCCAGATCGTTGAAATCGAATGATTGAAGCTGTTCGAGCGTATCTTGCAAAGCCATGGCCTATCCCTCCGACCCTTCATCGGCGGGAACTCGACTCGACTGAGCGAACGTCAGATCGAAAGTACTCGCCTTGCTGCCATAATCTGAATTGCCTGGATCTTCCTTGATGCTCTTGAGATTGGGCTCGCTGAACCAATCCGATTGATCGAGATTGCGCATGAGCGAAGAGATCCGATTGTTGGATTCGGCTGTACCTTCAACACTAAAGTTGGTGCCTTCCATCTTTAGCGAACGGTAGTGCACGCCGCTCGACAACGTTCGCACCATCTCGTCGAATATCCGCACGATCACGGGGCGATTACCCTGAAGATCCTGAATCACACGCATACGTGAAATCAATTCTTCGCGCTGTATGCGTAGATTCCTGATTTCGGCGATCCGCTCGTCCAGTACAGCAATTTCACGAGTCAAATATTGATTGCGTTCATTCTGGCGCAGAGTGGAACTGTCGAGGTACCACCCACCTGAGAACACCAGTACGGCACCCAAAAACAGCACCGCAACCACATTAACGATAAACTCCTTCTGCTTGCGCTCGCGCTCCCACTCACGCCATGGCAGTAAGTTGATCCGGGTCATTAGTCGAAACTCCTCATCGCTAGACCGCAGGAAATCATCATAGCTGGTGCATCGTTGGCCAGCGCATCAGCATCTACCCGGTTGGACAACGACATGTCGACAAACGGGTTGGCGATAATTGTTGGTGTGCCGAGCTTCGTTTCGATCATCTCAGCAAGGCCATCAATCGATGAAGTTCCACCTGCAAGCACGATATAGTCAACATCATCGTACTGGCTGGAAGAAAAGAAGAACTGCAGGGAGCGAGTAATCTGCTGCAATACGGCTTCCTTAAACGGTTCCAAAACCTCTTCTTCATAATCGTCTGGCAGGCCGCCTTGTTTCTTGGCGAGACCTGCTTCTTCGAACGACAAGCTGTAACGTCGCTGGATTTCTTCCGTGAGTTGCTTACCACCGAAAAGTTGCTCCCGCGTGTATATCGATTTGTCATCGGCGAGCACTGACAGAGTGGTCATCGTCGCGCCAACATCAATGATGGCGACCACGAGATCCTCAGGATTGCTACCAAGCTGCGGCTTCAAAAGTTCAAACGCACGCTTCATCGCGTGAGCCTCTATGTCAACGACAGCCGGTTTGATGTTGCCGAGATCCAGTGCTGCTTCTCGCATCTCGACGTTTTCCTTTCGACATGCCGCCAACAACACCTCAACCTGATCGGGGTTTCGCTCCGAGAGGCCTTGCACCTCGAAGTCGATGGCAACTTCGTCGAGTGGATATGGAATGTACTGATCAGCCTCGACGGTGATCTGGTTTTCCATTTCGTCATCGGAAAGAGAAGCGTCCATCTCGATCGTCTTGGTGATCACTGCGGAACCAGCTACGGCGACGGCCGCTTGGCGGACAGAACTCTTCGAGCGACTGAGCACTCGTTTGATCGCTTCGCCTACACCCTCGACATCGCTAATATTCTTTTCAACCACCGCATTGGGTGGCAGTGGTTCCACAGCGTATGATTCGACGCGGTAGCGATCATTGGCTCTGGAGAGTTCGAGAAGCTTGACTGAGGTAGAACTTATGTCTAACCCAAGCAAGACGTTGGATTTATTTTCAAACAGGCCAAACAAGGTTAATTTTCCTTACTAACGCGGGCACTTACGTCCAATTCGTGATATATAACATTAAATACCACGATTGTTATACAGGCAATCAGTTCCCTGTAATTATTCCGCCATCATGAGCCCACGGTCCCGACGCGCAATGGCCACTATTATGTGGCTCGGCCTTTCCATTTTATGTGCCGCAATGCTCAGTCTGGCAGGCGTATATCTCTATCTAAACCCGCAGATTCCAGCAGCTGAGAGCTACCGTCACGTCCAGTTAGAAACCCCGTTGCGAGTCTACAGCGCAGATGGGAAGCTCATCGCAGAATTTGGGGAACGACGTCTCATTCCCCTTAGCTTACGCGAAGTTCCTCCCCTATTCGTCCGGGCTTTGTTAGACACGGAGGACAAGCGTTTTTATCAACACAATGGGATCGATTTCATCTCGCTGACGAATGACACCTTTGGTCTGGTGAAAAGCGTGTTGTTGGAGGGTAGCTTAGGCCCTGGGGCGAGCACGATTACCATGCAACTCGCACGCAATGTTTCATTTTCCCTGGAACGAAAATTCCTGCGAAAATTCAAGGAGATGCTGCTTGCACTGAAAATAGAGCGGGAACTCAGCAAAGACGAGATTCTGGAACTCTATATCAACGTTGTGGCATTCGGGAAACGGGCTTACGGGGCACAGGCCGCGGCGCTCACCTACTATGGTAAACCCATAGCGGAACTGGATCTGGCGCAGCTTGCGATGCTCGCTGGAATCCCTCAAGCCCCCAGTGCGGGGAACCCCATCAACGGCCCAGAACGGGCACTCAGGCGTCGCAACGTAGTCCTTTCGCGCATGCTGGATCAAGGGTCGATCACGGCCCTGCAGTATCAAGGTGCGATCGAATCACCGATCACCGCACGCATCCACGCACGCGACCTGGACGTACCGGCGCCGTTCCCCGCCGAATGGGTTCGTAGTCAGCTTATCAGTCGATTCCCCGACCTATACTCGGGCGGTTACGAAGTGGTCACGACAATTCGTGGCAACCTGCAAGCAGCTGCCAAGCGGGCTTTGCACAAAGGGCTTTTGAGCTACGACCGGCGCCACGGGTATCGCGGTCCCGAGTCACGGCTCGGCGAACTCACATCTATTGAGTACGCGGAGCACTTAAACGCCACAGCGGTTTACTCAGACCTCATCCCGGCAGTGGTCACATCCGTCAGTGAAACTGAAGCGCAGGTACTGTTTGCCGATGGGCAAACAATCGTGCTCGACATGGAAAGTTTTGCCTGGGCGCGCGCTTATGTGGACGTGGACAAGCGTGGCCCGGCGCCAAAGTCGGTTTCCGATGTTGTCCAACTGGGCAATCTCATTCGCCTGCAGTCAACACCCGCAACCACGCGCGCGCATGCGAGTGGGGAGGACGGCGAGGGTGGGCCGGAGTGGCGCCTTGCCCAGTTACCCGAAATTCAGGGTGCGCTCGTTTCGCTGGATCCGCAAACCGGCGCGGTACTCGCGCTGGTCGGGGGCTTCGACTTCGGCATTAATCAGTACAACCACGCGTTGCAGGCGGCTCGCCAACCCGGTTCAGGATTCAAACCGTTCGTCTACTCCGCAGCCCTGCATCATGGGATAACGCCAGCGAGCATTTTTATGGACGCACCTCTGGTGTTCGACGACAAACTTCTCGAGTCACAGTACCGCCCGGAGAACGACGACAACCTGTTCAACGGACCCACGCGACTACGTGTAGCGTTTTATAGATCGATCAATCTGGTATCCATGCGGGTGTTGCTCGCCGTCGGTCCCGGTAGAGTCATGAATTACGTTCGTCAGTTTGGTTTCGATACCACCACATTCCCGCGTAATACCCAGCTCGCCATCGGTGGCGGAACGATGGCTGTCACGCCACTCGACATGGCGGCAATGTATGCCGTTTTTGCCAATGGTGGATGGCAAGTTCAACCACACATCTTCGACAAGGTGATGAACCTCACGGGTGAGACGATCTTCGAAGCACGGCATCCCGAGGTTTGTGATCCATGCAATGGGCACGAAGCAAAAGAAGACGATTCGGTCGAACCCACCAACCTGGAAGATCTCCTCGCCGAAGAGGATGCATCCGTTGCCGAAGACGAGACAATTGCGCCAATTATTCCCGCCATTCGGGTAATCGACAAACGTAATGCCTTCATCATGCACACCATGCTGCAGGACGTGATCCGTCACGGCACCGGCAGAGCCGCCTACCGCAGCCTGCAGCGAGAGGACCTGGCCGGTAAGACAGGCACGACCAACGAAGCCGCCGACACCTGGTTCAACGGCTATAACCTCGATGTCGTCACGACCGTCTGGGTCGGATTCCCCAACCACCAACCGCTCGGTCGTCGGGAGTGGGGTTCCAGCACGCCGCTACCCATCTGGATTGACTACATGACCGAGGCTCTGAAGGGGCGCCCAGAGCGCTTTCCGGATCAACCAGAAGGTGTGGTCACCGTGAAGATAGATCCAGTCAGCGGTAAACTCGCCTCACCACAGCAGGACAATGCGATCTTCGAGTATTTCCTCTCCGAACATGCACCGAAGCTGGATAACACTTGGCTTCCACCAGAAGAAACCACCGAGATCAAACCTGAAGATATTTTCTGATCTCAGCTTGTCTTAGCTATTGAATGATCTTGATGTTGTCACCCGCACGGGGTTCCCCGTGGGGATGATGGCCATTGAGCACTCGAAGTGTTTCTTCCGGGTAAGATTTCAGCGATGCTTGCTGCGACAACGTGAAGTAGCTGTCGGAAGGGCGGGCAACAATAACTTTGATCCGTTGGTTGTTGGCCACCCTCAAATCCGCCGCCGTCATCGCCCGAAACGATTCCACCGTGGTGCGCCACTTCTCTTCGAAAGCCGCTGGATCTCCCAACGGGCCTACTTCACCCAGAAACTGGTAGACCCCGCCATCCTTGAAGATGATCGCGATCTTGCGAACCTGCGCATCACCCCCGGCAACTTCGATATCTCCAATGAAGGTCGGGTAACCGCTTACCTCTATGGATTCGCCGTTGATAACGTCTTCCCGTTTAAGTGTATTGGTGACGTAATCCGCTGGTGTTTCTTCCTTGTCTTCGGGGGCGGGCATCGGCTGGACGGTAATGGATGAATCGGAGCTACCGGCACGGGGTTTGCCGATGACTTGTCTAGGTGTATTGGTGATAACCCACTCGTCCGGGAAGGTAAAAACAACCCGCAACGACCCATGGTAATAACTTTGCCCCTTGATCAAGCCAGTAGCGGCTTCATCACCGTAGACCAGGCCATCCATCATCTCCCAGAAATCCCGCTCCGGCTCGCGTAGTGTCTCCGGCAGCAGACTCTGGGATTTTTGTACCGCGTCATGTAGCCGCTTGTCATTTTTCGGGTGACTGGCAAACAGCCCGTGGTAGACGGTCGGACGGTTCTGGACCTGGCGGGAAAAAAGCTCGTGGTCTTTCAGTACCTGGATTACATCGATCATGGCAAGTGGGTTGTATCCCGCCCGCGCCAGGAACTCACCACCGTAAGTATCCGCTTCAAGTTCATACTCACGCCCGAAGCCAGCTATTTTCTTGGCAGTGAAATCTCTGGTGACATCGGCGATGGCGCTCGTACCGGTTGCGAGGGAGCCGAGAAATCCGGCCACATCGCCGAGAAGTTGTCCCCTCTTGCGCTTTTTGTGATGACGCCCAACAACGTGGCCGATTTCATGACCGATGACCCCCGCCAGCTCATCTTCGGAGCGCAGATAGGCAAGCAGCCCGCGGTTGATGAATATGTACCCATCTGCAGTAGCAGACGCATTGACAGTCGGATTGTCGACGACCACAAAATTATAGGTCTCGCCCGCGTCCGAACTAGTTGCCAGTAACCGCTCACCGATCTCTGTTACGTACGCCTGCCATTCCTCATCGGGATAGAGACCTTCTTTTTCTTTGAGCTCGTTGTAGAGTTTCTCGCCATCTCCGGCGGCAAACGCGCCATCGGCCCAACATAGCGAAAAGAAAGACATCGCAAAAAAGAGGAAAGAGTAGCCGGTTCTCATTTTTTAGACCCCGAATCGCTTCAATACTATCCGTGATACGGCTCAAATCATTCGGTAGCATAGGCTAAGAGGTTACTGCACCATGAGCATAGCCTATCCAGAATACAGATTTAGACCCTGTACGATGCCCAGGTTCAACTGAACAGTAGATGAATTGACGAGAATGCTATTCCTGGCTTGGCTGCTGATCTGTATTGTTGGCCACCGTTCGGTTGCCGAAGCGACGGCGGAATCGTTCCACACGGCCACCGGAATCCAGAATCTTCTGTTTACCGGTATAAAAAGGATGGCAAGCCGAACAGACATCGAGATGGATGTCTTCGCCGAGGGTCGAACGCGTTTCAATGACGTTGCCACAGCTACAGGTGGCTTTGATATCGTTGTACGCTGGATGGAGGTTTGCTTTCATCTTTCTTGCACCGTTCTCTTCGCTCAGTCTCACGCAATCCAGGTCAACCGCGCCTTGCCGAGGGCCGCGGAGTTTAGTCATCTGTTTGCCCGAAGGCAAGGCTCAAACCGTTGCCTGCAGTTTCCTACCGCTTACGCCTTTAGCTACTTACGGGGTAAATCGGCGACGTAACCAGGTTTAGCTTAGTGCTTCACCTACCTAGATCCTACAATGAGTGAAGAAAACCTACGGTAGTCCCCTAATTGACGTATTCTGCCGAAACTGTTCGTGTAGCCATACCCAGGCCGTTGCACGCCCTGTTCGACTATTCGGTTCCCGAGGGGCTTGTGACTCCCGTCATCGGTGCGCGAGTTGCCGTACCGTTCGGTCGGCAACGGCTGACAGCGATCTGTGTGGCGCAAAATCCAACCGACGCCCACCGCACCCTTAAGCCCATTCATGCGGTACTGGACGCAGAGAACGCCTTTGGGGATGAGCTTTACGATCTCGCCTCCTGGCTCGCCGAGTATTATCACCACCCCTTAGGCGAGGTGCTTGGGACGATCCTGCCCGTAGCCGCTCGACGCGAAGCAGAACTCATCGTCCAGTATCCGGAGACCTGGCGGCGCACCGAAAAGTGCTCAAATCTGTCTCGAGCTCCCAAGCAACAGGCCCTTCTCGACTATTTCGCAACCGAAGGTGGGGTGTTGCAAGCAGCACAGCTGCGCGCAGCCGGCTTTGCGCGTACGACTATTCGGGCAATTGCGGGTAAGGGTCTCATCGCCCCCACCGAACAGGCACCCCCCCACGAGCAGCTTGCCGCGGAGCTTCCGGTACTCAATCCGGAGCAGTGTGAAGTGCTTAAGGCATTGCTAGAACGCCTCGATGGGTTTGCGCCGAGCCTGTTAGATGGCATCACCGGTAGCGGTAAGACGGAAATTTACCTGCGATTGATCGAGCGACTGCGCGCACAAGGACAACAAGTGCTCGTCCTCGTGCCAGAAATTGCACTTACCCCGCAAACGGTGGCCAGATTTCAAGATCGCTTCGGCGTCGCCGAGGTACTGCACTCCAATCTCAGCGATACTCAGCGCCTGCAGACCTGGTTGAAATGCAAACGCGGCGACATTGGAATCCTCATCGGTACACGTTCTGCGATATTGACGCCATTCGCCAATCTCGGGCTGATCGTCGTAGATGAAGAGCACGATGGCTCATTCAAACAGACAGACGGGCTGCGCTACTCCGCCCGGGACGTTGCGGTCAAACGCGCTCAGAACTTGAACATCCCAATACTTCTCGGGAGCGCAACACCTTGTTTGGAATCGCTTCTCAATGCGCAAAGCGGGCGTTACCGCCACTTGCGATTAACCAAGCGTGCTGGAGGTGCTGAGCTGCCAAGCTTTCATCTGCTCGATATTCGTGGACACACTCTGACCGATGGGCTGAGCGTGCCTTTGCAGCGGATCATCAGCAGACACCTGAATGCCGGTGGCCAGGTGCTCGTGTTCATCAACCGGCGTGGATACGCGCCGAGTTATCTTTGTCCCCATTGTGGCTGGCGGGCGACCTGCCCGCAGTGCGACATGCCAATGACTTTACATAAAACCCCTGCCGCCTTGATCTGTCACCACTGTGCCCGACGCGAAAACCCACCGTCATCGTGCACAGCATGTGGCCAGCAAGCACCGATCGCTGTCGGAATCGGCACTCAACGGGCCGCGGAGGGCTTGCTCGCGCTTTTTCCCGATACGCCCCTTTACCGTATCGACCGAGACACGACCCGGAGTGCGCGACGCATGGAGGAGCAGTTACGAGCCATCCGCCAGGGCAAGCCGGCGGTCCTCGTCGGTACCCAGATGCTCGCCAAGGGTCATCATTTTCCAAACGTCACCCTCGTTGCGGTGTTGAACGCGGATGGCGGTTTCTGCAGCGCAGATTTCCGCGCACCGGAACGTACTGCGCAGCTCATCATTCAAGTTGCCGGACGAGCGGGGCGAGCCAAACGCCCAGGCCAGGTGTGGATTCAAACGTACCAGCCGGAAAATCCACTGCTGGTCTCGCTCATCGAGGAAGGCTACGAAAGCTTTGCAACCTGCGAGCTGACTTCGAGACGTCGCAGCGGTCTACCCCCTTATCGGCCGATGGCAATGTTGCGCGCAGAGAGCCGCGACAGCGCGTTACCCATCGCTTTCCTTAGCGAAATCCGGACTGCTCTTCTAGACGAGTTCGAGGTGCTCGGGCCCGCGCCTGCGCCTATCCAACGCATCGCTGATCGATACCGTTTTCAACTCCTGATGCTCGCCGACAATCGCCGTACGTTACATCACGGCCTGCACCGACTGCAGGAAAAAATCGCCAGCGATAAGCCGCTACCGGCCAGCCTGCGTTGGTCACTCGACGTCGACCCCTACGATACTTTCTGAGCCCCAAACTTTTCTGACCCAAACTTTTAGTTTTCCCCTGGCCACCAAATTATTTTTACACTGACCCCGCTTTGGTTCGCTTTGACGCTTATAGTAGCCACCTATGACTAAAGACTTCGCAAACCGGTCCAGTCCGAAAAAAAAATCCAAATCCGCTGGTTCCCGGCCCAGACCGGCTCAACGCAAACCCAAGAAGGCGCCCGCAAAAACCATCTTTCACGGCGCAAGCTTCTCGGCGGGCATCGTGCTTGGCATCGTGCTCGCGGTCCTTGGGGCTTATGCTCCAGAGCTTTTTGAAGAGGAGCTAGTCCAATTCACCGAGCAACGCAAACCCAGGGCATCAATAAGTTTCGAATTTGATCAAATCCTCAGCAACAGCGAGGTCGTCAGCGATCCCCGAATTTACCTGAGCCCGAACGATGCTGACCCAGACAAGCCGGTGGAGTATCTGCTGCAAGCTGCATCCTTCCGTAATCAGGATGACGCGGAAGTTATGCGGGTAAAACTCTTACTCATGGACCTGCCAACAAATTCGTATCGTGTGCAACTCGAGAACGGCACCTGGTTTCGGGTGCTGACAGGTCCATTTTCTACCCAGATCCAGGCTCAACGCGCGATGACCCGACTACGCCAACACAATATTTCAGCGCTATTGATCAAGCGGCCGGTTTCTTCCGGGTGAATTCCGGCGGCGCTTGCAAGACTCTTGAAAGCGTTGAAATCCGGTGATACGAACCCCACTATGCTCGTCTAGTGTCCTATCCAGAACGAATAGGACTTGGCGTGATGGTATGGATACCAGCACATACGCATCCATGAAAGGAGCAGGCAATTTCTGGGCAACCAGTTAACACGGAATTCACCGGTCAGCATGGAACAGTTACACGGCACAACAATCCTTTGTGTACGCAGCGATACACAGATTGCCCTGGGCGGTGATGGCCAGGTATCGCTTGGCCAGACCATAATGAAAGGCAATGCACGCAAGGTCCGCAGGTTGTATGAGGACAAGGTGTTGTCCGGGTTTGCCGGTGGTACGGCCGATGCGTTTACGCTCTTTGAGCGCTTCGAGGCAATGCTCGAAAAGTATCACGGCAACCTTACTCGAGCAGCGGTGGAACTTGCGAAGGACTGGCGCTCGGATCGAGCGCTGAGACGCCTGGAAGCCATGCTCATAGTCGCCGACACAGAGACTTCGCTGTTGATCAGCGGCACGGGTGACGTTATCGAGCCGGAACAAGGACTCATTGCCATCGGCTCCGGTGGCCCGTACGCACAGGCCGCGGCGCGGGCACTGACGCAGAACACCGAACTTAACGCGCAAACCATAGTCGAAAAGTCGCTCGCCATCGCGGCCGACATTTGCGTTTATACCAACCACGACCGCACGATTGAGGTACTCGATCTCCAATGACCATGATGACCCCACGAGAAATTGTCCATGAGTTGGACAGGCACATCATCGGCCAGGACAGCGCCAAGCGAGCGGTGGCGATTGCCCTGCGCAACCGCTGGCGACGTATGCAGTTAGACCCTGAAATGCGCGAGGAGATCACGCCGAAAAACATTCTCATGATCGGTCCGACGGGGGTTGGAAAGACGGAAATCGCAAGAAGACTCGCGCGGCTCGCAAACGCACCGTTCATCAAGATCGAAGCAACAAAGTTCACGGAGGTCGGCTACGTCGGACGCGACGTCGAATCGATTATCCGGGATCTCGCTGACGTTGCCGTCAAAATGTTACGCGAAGAGCAGATTGCACGTGTACAGCATCGAGCCGACGACGCTGCCGAGGAACGGATACTCGACGCACTGCTGCCTGAACCGCGAGCCGCCGGGTCAACTCAGGCTGAGTCCACTGAAGATTCGAACACTCGCCAGCTCTTTCGCAAACGGCTGCGCGAAGGGGAGCTTGACGATAGGGAAATCGACATCGATATCGAAGCGGCGTCTATTGGCGTCGAGATCATGGCTCCGCCAGGCATGGAAGAAATGACCAGTCAACTTCAGAACATGTTCAGCAACTTAGGCAGTAGCAAGAAGCGCAGCGTCCGCTTGAAGATCAAAGAGGCTCTACGCAAGCTTCGCGAGGAGGAAGCCGCAAAGCTGGTCAACGAGGAAGAGGTGAAGACCAAAGCCGTAGAGAACGTCGAGCAAACAGGCATTGTGTTTCTCGATGAACTCGACAAGGTCGCCAGGCGCGGCGAAACCTCCGGTGTCGATGTGTCCCGCGAAGGGGTACAACGAGACCTGTTGCCCCTCATCGAGGGCTGCACCGTTTCCACCAAATACGGAATGATCCGCACGGACCACATTCTGTTCATCGCATCCGGCGCATTCCACCTGTCAAAACCTTCTGATCTCATACCGGAGCTTCAGGGCCGACTTCCCATTCGCGTAGAGCTGAGTGCGCTAACAGCCGAAGATTTCAAACGTATCCTCGTTGAGCCCAAGGCCTCTCTCACCGAGCAATATCAGGCATTGTTGGCCACCGAAGACGTCGACGTGGAATTCACGGACGACGGTCTGGACCGAGTTGCCGAACTCGCCTGGCACGTTAACGAGGCAACAGAGAACATAGGCGCGCGGCGTTTGCATACGGTCATGGAACGACTCCTCGAAGATATTTCGTTCGGAGCAACCGAGTGCGATCGTACAACCGTGGTAATCGACGCAGATTACGTTGACGAACATGTTGGGGAACTTGCAAAGAACGAGGATCTGTCCCGATACATTTTATAAAGATACATGAGCCGGCCGGAAAAAATCACCTACCACAAGCAGTCACGAACCTTGGAACTCAAATTTTCCGAAGGCGATTACGAGATCCCGGCGGAGCTGCTTAGAGTCTACTCCCCCTCTGCCGAGGTCCGCGGACACAGCAACACCGAGCGGCGCCTGCAAACCGGCAAGAAGCATATTGCCATCAAAGGTATCGAACCAGTTGGCAACTACGCGATACGTATCCTATTCGATGACGGTCACGACACCGGACTCTACGCGTGGGCCTATCTACGCGACCTGGCGGAGAACGCCGAGCGTTACTGGCGCGACTACCTCGCGGAATTGAAGACCGCTAACGCGACTCGCCTGCCCACGATACCGGTGGGCCAATGGACCCCTAAAGCGTAAACTCGACGACCCCTGCCAACGCCGAAGGCTCATGAGCTTCGAACGCCCCGTCAGCTTTGGATACAAGACAGTTTCTCCTGCCGAAAAGCATCGGCTGGTTGGGGATGTGTTTGAATCCGTCGCCCAGCGTTACGATGTGATGAACGACTTAATGTCGCTCGGCACGCACCGATTATGCAAACGTATGACAATCGAAATGTCCGGCGTGCGCGAAGGTAATACGGTCCTCGACCTCGCTGGTGGTACGGGCGATCTGGCTGCCCTGTTTGCACCCGTTGTCGGCACTGGTGGTAGTGTGGTGCTCGCCGACATAAACGCAGCCATGATAAAGGCCGGTCGCGAACGGCTCTTGAATCAAGGCCATTGCCAAGTGCGATTCTGCCAAACGAGCGCAGAATTTCTACCTTTTGCCGACGATAGTTTCAACTGTGCAACCATCGGTTTCGGGTTACGCAACTTCACTGACAAGGATAGGGCACTCGTTGAGGTATTGAGGGTTCTGCGACCAGGCGCCGCACTATTGATTTTGGAGTTCTCCAAACCAACCAACCCGCTCCTCGAGGCCGTTTATCAGGGTTTTCAGTCATTGTGGCCAGGCATGGGTAAACTCGTCGCAGGGGACGCTGAATCGTATCGTTACCTGGTGGAATCCATTCGCGTTCACCCCAACCAGAAAGCGCTCAAGTTGATGATGCAAGACGCCGGGTTTATCGATGTGGAATATCACAACCTGCTGGGTGGTACGGTGGCCATTCATCGTGGAGTGAAAAGTCGGTTAACAGGTGAGGCAAAACGCGGAGAAAACACCGGGGCATCAACATGAGCGCCGCCGAAGTACTTTTCATCGATGTTCTCGATCGTCTAGCCAACGCAAGTTTGAACCTCGATCCGCAATCGGTATCGCGCCTGGAACAACTCGAAGGGCGCATGCTGCGCCTGGAAGGAGAAATGCCTAAAGACGTTTCGGATAGGATCTTCACGTTGAAGGTAGAAGGTGGACGCCTCTCGTTGTATCCGCATGCCTTACCCGAGCCCAACGTTATCGTCAAAGGAAAGCTCGTTGATCTCAGCGCATGGTTGTTATCGCGCGGCAGTACGGCAAATGTCGTCATCGTCGGGGATGAAACCGTATTGCAGGAACTCATCGACCTCGTGCGGAACTTTGCGCCGGACCTGGGTAAACCCCTGTCTACCCTGTTGGGTAGCCGGGCTGCTGAAGACCTTCTCGGTGCGGTTGAACTGGCCTTTGCAGCGTTCAGATCCGTAATAGAAGGCGCTGGAACTGCCATCAAAGAAAGTGCGGCCGCGCGTTATGCGGACGAAGCGCGGCTGAACGCCCTTCTCGACGGAATCGACAACGTACGTACGCGGGCCGATCGCATCACCGTGCGCATCCGAGCCGAGGAAACTCGCAGGCAGCAATCGCCGTGAATCCGTTTCGCAGGATGGTAAAAATTTGTTGGACGGCGAGTCGTTACCGGCTGGATGGACTGGTCGACCTCAAACAACTCGAGAACTCAGATATACCGCGCCGCTACCTTTGGCTGTTGCGGTTATCTCCAATACGGTTGTTTCCCAAAGGACCATATAGCCGAGGTAAGCGACTGCGGCTTGCGCTCGAGACACTGGGACCGGTGTTCATCAAGTTCGGGCAGTTATTGTCGACTCGTCGCGATCTGATCCCGCTCGACATCGCCGATGAGTTAGCTCGTTTGCAGGATCGCGTACCTGCTTTCCCCACCGAAACCGCCATCGCCATCATCGAACAAGCGCTCGAACAACCCATCGGTGAGGCCTTCGCGCAGTTCGACCTGGCACCACTGGCGTCAGCCTCCGTCGCCCAGGTGCATACGGCAATACGTCATGATGGATCGGAAGTGGTTGTCAAAGTTGTACGACCAAACATTCAGAAGGTCATCCGCGAAGACATGCACGTGCTTCGAACCTTAGCGAGTTTGTTAGTAAAAGCGTCCGTGGAAGCACGTCGCCTGCATTTGCTGGAAGTACTAGACGACTACGAGAAGACCATTCTTGCCGAGCTCGACATGCGCCAGGAAGCAGATAACACCGCCAAACTTCGTTTGAACTTTGCCGGTTCCCCTATGCTCTACGTGCCAAAAGTGCACTGGGACTACTGCCGCACAAACATTCTCGTGCTGGAACGCATTTATGGCGTACAAATTTCTGATGTGACACAGCTTAAGGCGCGCGGCACGAACATGAAGGTGCTTGCTGAACGAGGAGTTGAAACATTCTTCACTCAGGTGTTCGTCGATAATTTTTTCCACGCCGACATGCACCCCGGTAACATATTCGTCGACGTAAGTGATCCCGAAAGCCCGCGTTACATTGCAGTCGACTGCGCCATTATCGGCAAGTTGACCAAAGAAGATCAGGACTACCTCGCTCGCAACCTGCTTGCGTTCTTCAATCGCGACTATGCAGAGGTCGCACGCCTACACCTGGATTCAGG
>SMWK01000223.1 GCA_004356895.1 Gammaproteobacteria bacterium | reverse complement strand
TGCCGTCTGTTTTTGCTTTGAAATAGGTCCCCATCTCTTTGCCTTGGCTGACGGCGCCCATCCAGAGTTGTTGGTAGTCCAGCGTGTCTGTCACGCTATGATCGCGGCCATAGTTCAACAGGTGTTTGGTGCTGGTCACGGCGAGGGGCGATTTGCTGGCAATCTCCTCGGCGATCCTCTTGATGTCGTCCAGCATGGCTTCCTGGGTATCGAACACCTGGTTCACTAATCCTGCTTCCATGGCTTCTTCGGCATACATTCGCCGCCCGGTATAAGCGAGTTCCCTCATCAGACCTTCAGGGATCAGCCGGGGTAGCCGTTGCAGCGTGCCGACGTCGGCGGCCAGGCCGATGTTGATTTCCTGAATGCAGAAAAAAGCATCTGCGGTGCAGTAACGCATATCGCAAGCGGCGATGAGATCTACGCCACCGCCGATGCAGCCGCCCTGCACACCAGCGATTACGGGCATGCGCACGGTTTCGAGCTTGCTGAAGACCCCCTGCAGCCGATTCAGATTGCGTCGGGCGGCTTCTCCAGCACGACCACGGTCCCAGCGCTCTTGCCTGGATGCGGTGAATACCGAAACATCCATCCCTGAGGTGAAGTGTTTGCCGGTAGACGAGACGATAAGCGCGCGAATCTTGCCTGTGGCATCCAGTTCATCGAGCGCGCGGGGTAATTCCTCCCAGAACGCGGGTGGCATTCGATTATATTCCTCGGGTTGGCAGAGCTCGATGTGACCAATGTTGCCTGCCTTGCCGAGGACTGAAACTTTCATGCGCGTGTAGCTCATCACTCTCTCCAATGCGGTTTTTTCTTGGGTTTTGATTATCGCACCGAAATAAGTTGCAACCACGTAGCCACGGACTGGTCGGGCGATCGAGGATTTTGGAAATAAAGGTTTGAAAAACTGATCAGCTGAGAGAATAATCCGCCGTCTGTCGGGCAACAAATAAGGAGGTGATCAATGAATCTAGCTGCTAATGCAGGGGGACTGGTCGCCTGACTGGTCCCCGGATTGGGCCCGCAAGGGCCCAATCTCTCGGCCCTAATCTCACCTGAACTTCATGCCTTGGGTCGCCGTTGTTGGCTTCTCAGCTTCATCGTGGACTCCTTCTTATCATTAACTGGTGAATAAACGCTTCCAGTCTGGAACTTTGATGCCGATCAGGTGAGAAGTAGTCCATGCCATTGCTTAGCGGAAACCACTTCGCGAGTATCTGCGAGAGAGCACCGGGCATAGCAGAATTTTAAGTTTTCTCAAGGCGTAACAACAGGCTGGAACAAAATTCGTGACCGTGATCACACTACGCTGAACCGCGCTGCGTAAAATAGCTGCTCCAGATTCTTTGGTACATGCGATGACCGTTCAGGACCAACAAGTTCCTTCAGGTGTGCAGGTGATCAGTTCGCCTGCTGATGTACGGAACAAGCGCAGGTTAAAAAACTTTTTTGTAAAACCCAAATTCCAACTGAAGTACACCTACTACCAGGTTGCCGCTGGTTTTGCTTTTTTCGGGACTACGGTATTTCTGATAAACCAGAAACTGATAGAAATCGATGTTGTGCTGCAAAACAATGTCGTAATCGACGCCCTTATCCAGCAACAGTTGCATAACATTTACACAGACGTTACGAAAATAACACTGATAGGTTTTGCTTGTTATGTAGCCTTCACCTTTGTTTACGCAATGTTGTTAACCCATAGGGTATCCGGTCCTATGATTTCAATCGTAGCCTTCATCGATGAACTGAAGAAAGGTAACTACGGATTCGAGCGGAAACTGAGACGTGGCGACGAACTTGTTCCAATATCAAAAAGCCTGCACGAGCTAGCCCAGTTGCTTCGTCGAAAATCAACCAACAATCAGAATAAGAATGTCGAGTGATGAATAGTTCTTCTAAAGGTTTTACTCTGATCGAACTGATGATCACTGTGGCGATCATTGGATTACTGGCGAGCGTCGCTATTCCTTCCTATCGCGACTACGTCAGCAGTGCGCAAAGGACCAAGTTGGCTGTTCATTTCGAGGAAGCCGTGCGGTTCGCCAGACTCGAATACACCAAAGGAGAAATTGATGAGGCAGTTGGGAACCCCCTGACGCTGTCGACTACGGATACCGGTTGGGCAAGCGCATTCAATGCGAATGGCGGAATCGCACCTGGTGGTGGGCCAGGCTTTCTCGCAAGCGCCGTAGGTGATGCAAACACCGGAGCGATTGGCGTGTCTGTAACCGATGGAGGTGCTACGGTCGTTCTGATCCGCCCTGATTATAAAACTTTGGTTTCCCTGACAGCAAGCATCAACTCAGACGGTATCGTTTATACCGGCCCCGGAGCGGGTGGCAAAGGTAAAGGCAAAGGCAAAGGCACAGGCAAAGGTCAGGGCAAAGGCACAGGTAAATAGTAAGAAGGCATAATTCATTGCCTTCCGGGATGACCTGACGCGTCCCATCGATTGTAAGCAATATCATTTAGTCGACTTAGATACCAAACATCAGACGAATGGGTCTTCCAGTGACGGGTGGTAAACGCGCGAAACCACCTTCGGCGTCAATGACGAATTCAACTCTGTGGCCGACCCAACATTTCCAACGTTCTTAAGTTTCCCAACATTCATGCCAGTTTGATCTTTACCTTGCCCAGGCAGGTAACAGATGGGCTACTCGTATCGCCACCACTCGATTCTAACGAATTAAGACTAATCGTTGCCGATTGCCTGGAAACCGTCAGCATGGCTGGTGAGCATGCGTTTCAGCGCATCGGGTTCGGCGATGAGTTGAGCAACCTGTTACAGTCATAAATTTGACTAGCAGCGTGTTGTTAACACGTTACTGGTCCGCAACGGAGAAGGCGATGAAGATAGGTATGCACGCAGGTCCCCAGGACCTGAGCATCGAGGAACTAAAACGCCTCTGGAAGATGGGCGACGATAACGGTTTCCACTGGATCTCTGTCTGGGATCACTTCTATGCAAACCCTTTACAGGACAGAAACAATCCATGCTTCGAAGGGGTGGCCGCGATGGCCGGGCTAGCAGCGATGACCACCAACGTTCGTGTTGGTTGTCTTGTGTTTTGTGCTCTCTTCCGTAGTCCCGGGATGCTCGCGAAGTCAGCCGTTACCATCGATCACCTCTCCGGGGGCCGTGCTGAGATCGGCATCGGTGCAGGTTGGTTTGAGGAGGAGTTTCGCGAATTCGGCTACGGTTTTCCGCCGCTGGGAAAGCGGCTGGATCAGCTCGAGGAGGCGCTCACTATCATTCGCTCCTTGTGGCACGATGAGGAAACCAACTTCAAAGGCGTGTACTACCAGGTCGAAGGTGCGGTCTGTAGTCCGAAACCGCACAATCCAGGTATGCGGTTGTGGATCGGTGGGCGTGGTAAACGGCGTACACCACGGTTGGCAGCCAAATATGGTGATGGCTTCAATATGCCCTATCTGCCACCCAATAGTGTGGCCGATCGGTTGCAGCGGGTACGTGTCGAATGCGATGCTCTAGACCGTGATCCCGAGGAAATTGATACCAGTGTAAACGTAGGCTTCTACATGAATTCGAAGCGAGTACCGGATGTAAACCCTCAAGGATCCCTGGTTGGTAACACCCAACAGACCATCGACAGAATCGGTGAATACTCAGATTCGGGGGTGCAGGGGCTCAACATCGCGTTTCGCCCCCCCGTGGACTGGGATGCGCTGGATGCGTTCATCGAGGAAGTCATGCCGGTTTTTGCCGACTAACGTTTGATCCAGTACCACTAGTAAGTTCTCTGGAGTAAATCCGCCTGGAGTCAAAATGAAGCTCTATCACAATATCGCCTCAACCTGTTCGCAGAAAGTTCGGCTCGTTCTTGCGGAAAAGAACCTCGCGTTTGAGAGCGAGTTCCTGGATCTTCAGCGCGGCGATCAGTTTGCGCCGGATTACCTGAAGCTCAACCCGAACGCTGTCGTACCGACGTTAGAGGATGGTGGGCAGGTGTACATCGAATCGACGCTCATCAACGAGTATCTGGATGATGCGTATCCCGAAACACCGATGAAACCGGCCGATGCCGCGGAACGACATCGCATGCGTCACTGGTGCAAGCGCATCGATGCGTTACATCCCGCCTGCGGCGTGCAGACCTATGCAATTGCCGTGCGCCCCGGTCTCCAGCGCAGACCGGCCTCGGAAGTACAAGCCCTGGTGGATCAGATTCCCGACAAGACACGGCGTGAAACACGAAGATCCGTGATTGAACTCGGCGTTCAGGCACCCAGCTTCCAGGGCGCGTTAGCTGAACACGTTGTTTTGTTCGACGCCTTGCAAACACGGTTGAATGATCACGATTGGCTGGCGGGAGATAGCTACAGTCTTGCAGATGCAGCGTTATTACCCTATGTATTGCGGGTCGAGCACATTGGTTTAGGCGCGCTTGTGGCAAGCAGACTCTCCCTCGCTGCTTGGTTCGAACGCATCCAGCAGAAGCCTGCTTATGCTATCGCGGTGGCCGAGTATCTCCCACAAGCGCTTATTGACAATTTTGCGAAAGCAGCCGCGCTGGTAGAACAGGAATTGGCTGATTCACTCAGCGCCGTTGGGCAGTAGCTGAATGTAGGCGGGAGAGGCTTTCGGGTATGCTCCCGGCAGCGGTTTTTAGAATCGTCGACACCGACGAAGGCATACGCAGGGAGGGTTGAGATGGCGCCAAAAAGAGCCGCGGAAGTAACTTTGGATGAGCATGTGGTAACGCTCAACCCGGTTGTTGGCTTGAGCATGGAAGATCTGCTCAAAGCAGCAACAAGAGTGATACAGGAAGGAATAAGACAGCCAACGGTCGCGGCTCAGCACCTGCTGCAGCTCAATGCGGAGATCGTGCGTGTGCTGTTTGGTCTGTCGGAGCTCGAGCCGGCTGCGAAGGATAGACGTTTTAATTCGGCAGCCTACCGTGAAAATCCGGTTTTCTCGCGCCTCGTCAAGAGCTGGCTTGCCTGGCAGGGAACCGTTGACGATTGGGTTAACAACGTCGGTTTCGAAGGAGAAGACCTCGATCGCGCCAGATTCATCACCGCTCTGATGACCGATGCGTTAGCACCGAGTAATTTCCTGCTGAGCAACCCTGATGCGTTGCAGCGGGCGGTAAACACCCGTGGCGCAAGCCTGGTTTCTGGTATGCGGAATATGCTTCACGATATTCGTCACAACAACGGGATGCCGAGCCAGGTAGATAAGTCAGCTTTCAAGGTCGGTGGTAATCTGGCAAACACCCCTGGCGCCGTCATTCATCGCGACGACATAGTGGAACTTATTCAGTACCAACCGCAAACCGACCAGGTAAATGTGCGACCGGTGCTGATTGTACCGCCGCAGATCAACAAGTTTTATGTCTACGATCTTTCTCCTGAGAAGAGCATGGTTCGTTTCCTGCTGGAAACTGGATTTCAGGTATTTATGGTGTCGTGGCGCAATCCGGTGGCAGAACACCGCTCGTGGGGGATGGAAGACTACGTTTCATCTCTGGATTCAGCAATCGATATTGCCAGGACGTTATCAGGCGGGAATGCGGTAAATGTGGTTGGCGCCTGCGCCGGTGGAATCACGCTCGCGACGGCGCTCGGTTATCTTGCCGGAATAAATGATCTCGACAAGGTCGCATCGCTCACGCTGATGGTAAACGTGCTGCAACCGGGCACCAGCGATACCGTGATGGGGCTTTTCACCAGCGACGAAACCATCGAGATGGCACGTAAGCGTTCCGCCAAGGCGGGTGTTCTCGATGGAAACGACACAGCACGTGTATTCAATTGGATGCGACCAAACGATCTTATATGGAACTATGTCGTATCCAACTACCTGATGGGCGAGTCGCCGCCCGCCTTTGACATTCTTTATTGGAACAACGACACAACGCGCTTGCCCGCCCGCTTACACAGCGATTTCCTGGACATCTTCAAAGACGATTTGTTGACCAAACAAGGTCAGCTGGTGATCAAAGACGTTCCGATAGATCTGTCCAAGGTGAATTGCCCAGCCTTCATCACGGGTGGTACCACCGATCATATTACGCCCTGGCAGGCTTGTTATCGATCGACTCAACTCTTGGGTGGCGAAAACACGTACGTCTTGAGCACCGCCGGTCATATACAAAGTTTGATCAACCCGCCCGGTTCGTCGAAACGGAAATTTTTCACCAATCCCGATACACCCGCAGTGGCCGAAGACTGGTTAAAGAACGCCGATGAACAACCCGGTTCCTGGTGGCCATACTGGGGAACCTGGCTCAAAGGGCATTGTGCCGATACGATTGCCGCTCCAACGGAGTTCGGTAGCGAACAATATCCAGAACTCGTTGACGCACCCGGAACGTATGTTTACGAGTAGTCGGGGTTGGTGATAGTTGAGAGCTATCACGATGTAAGCGGTCACCGATTGCGGGTGCTGAAAGCGTTGCAACGCCCTGGCATGCCACTGTTGATATTCAATGGTATCGGCGCGTCTGCAGATATGTTGAGGCCGTTGTTGAACAGCCTTGAATCTCCCGCGTTGACCTTCGATCTTCCTGGCATAGGAGCCTCGCCCGCAGGATTGTTGCCAAAACGGATGAAGCAATTAGCTTCCCTTTCTCGTGGACTTCTCAAATCGCTCGGAATCAAACGTTGCCATATTATGGGGATCTCCTGGGGTGGTGGGCTTGCCCAGCAGTTTGCGCATCAATTCCCGAAGGTGACCGAGCGCCTGATCCTGGCGGCAACAGCAACCGGCCACATCATGCTGCCACCGAGCCCGTTGGTGATGCTCAAGCTGGCAACACCTTTGCGATACATGAGCGCGAGCTACTTCCGCAGCATCGCCGGTGATATCTATGGCGGAGACTTCCGAGACTCCCCACAGCGAACGGAAGCTCACGCACGCCAGATGACGCCTCCATCCATTTGGGGTTATCTCTCACAACTCTACGCGCTGACTGGCTGGACCAGCATGTTCTGGCTCGGTGAGATCAAAGCTCAAACGTTGGTCATGGCCGGCGATGACGACCCGATCATTCCTCTCGCAAATGCCCGGCTTTTGGCTAAGCGCTTACCGAATGCGCGGCTCAGTATTTATGACTGCGGTCACTTGTTCATGTTGACTCGCCTGCAGCGCGCTGCCGCGGAGATAAACGAGTTTTTACTCGAATCGTTGGAATGACCTCTGTGTTACCAGAGGCAGTTCCAGCGCTCGGTCAATTATAGAAGTCGGGATTGTCGGCCGGTTGCACCGGCCACAGTGTCGCATCTCGGCCAACCAGATCCGTGAGCTTCTGGCGCATCCTGTCGTCGTCGCTGCCAATGGTTTCACCGTCTGGAAACGTGACATCTACCTGTTGGATTTCGTCGCTGTGGGGCTCCGTTCGGTAGCGCGCTCTGCCTATGAGCTTGGGGGAACTTTGCGCAGACGGCGCATGTTCAGTACATGCGCAATGGTTACCAGCAATACCCCCGCTACGGTCAACGGGATCTCGACACTGCGATCGATTAGGTGCGAAACGCCGATGAACATGAGGGATAAACCGGCAGTGCCGATGAGAAGGCCTGCTAGATAGTCGTGTCGCCGGTAGCCGAACCAGAGGGAGAATATGCTTACGGGAACGGCGGGGGCTAGCAGTAGCCAATGCACCATGGTTTCGCTGCCGAGCAGGTGATCGCCTATGACCGGTAGGGCGAGGACGGCAAATGGAATAACGAGACAGTGAATCAGACAGATACCGGAGAACCAGATCGCAGCGCGATCTAATCGGTGGTTGCCAGTTGGTGCAAAGTTGAGAATTTCACCCGTGGCTAACACCGCAGATTTCCGACTGAGACCCTGCTGTACGAGAGGACGCGTCCGAGCGAGTGACGCTTGGGATGTGAACGATGAGGAGATGATTTCTACTGCCTGACGATGAGGTCGAGCCCGACAACATAACACTTTGTGAGCGATGGTGTCATTGGTGCATAAGGACTGCCAGAAGAGCGAAGGTTGACCGCATTTGTCGGTGTTTGCGGAGTTTCCTTTCCCCGGTGCATTCTGGCAGGCTTGCGGCGCAAGGAGGGTGACATGCACACATTTGCCGATCCGCTCATGCGGGCCATACAAGTAGCACCGAACAAGATCGCCGTGGTCGACGAGGGTCGATCCTTTACTTTCATTGAAGTTTACGGTCGTTGCAGACGGCTGGTTGGTGCACTTCAAGCGTTGGGGATGAACAGAGGTGATCGGATCGCCATCCTTGCTGGAAACTCCCACCCGTATATGGAAACGTACGTAGGCGTACCAGCGGGAGGCTTCGTCGTTGTGCCGTTGAATACGCGCCTTGCTGAGCCAGAACTCAAATACGCCTTGGAGGATTCCGGAACCCGGATACTGATAACCGATCGAGAGCCTGGCGCGCTCGCCGATGTGGTGGAACGTGTCATCAGCATCCCGGATGAGTACGAATCACTGTTGGCCGATGCTTCCGAAGCGCCGCTCGGGGACGCGCTTGGAGAGGACGATCTAGCCGGTCTTTTCTACACGGGCGGTACTACGGGGCTCTCTAAGGGGGTGATGCTCAGTCATCGGAACCTGATTGCCAATACTTTCAATTGGCTGACGGCAGTTCCGCAGTATCCTGACGATATATTTCTAGTGATAGCGCCGATGTTCCACGCTGCTGGTTCGAACAGCATTCTCGGTAGCATCTGGACCACTGGTTGTCAGATCACGCTTGGTACGTTCGACCCGGTTAAAGCATTGGACCTCATAGAACGACATGGGGTCACCGCGACGCTTGGAGTCCCAACCATGATCGCAGCAATGACGGAGGAGCAACATGTCAACCCACGTGATACGAGTTCGTTGCGTATGCTGGCTCATGGCGGATCGCCGATTGCAACCGAGATAATCAGACGTACCAAGAGCGCGTTCCCAACAGCGGGGCTGGTGGAAGTGTATGGCGCAACGGAGTTGTCTCCCCTGGCGACAATTCTAGTCGACGAACAACTTCTACTAGACGATCCGCGGGCACGTTCCTGCGGCCGGCCGGTGCTTGGCAATGAGATCCGTATCCTCGATGACGGTGGCAAGGCAGTCGCTCGTGGCGAGGTGGGCGAGGTTGTTGTAAGGGGTAGTAACGTCATGGTGGGTTACTGGAATAAACCCGAGCAGACGGACGCCGTTCTGAAGGATGGTAATTACTGGACGGGCGATCTCGGTTATATGGACGAAGACGGGTATGTTTTCCTCGTTGATCGCAGTAAGGACATGATCGTCACTGGAGGAGAGAACGTCTATTCGACGGAGGTTGAGGAGGTGTTGTACCAGCACCCGGCTGTGCTAGAAGCTGCGGCGTTTGGTGTGCCTGACGAAAAATGGGGCGAGGCCGTGCACGCAGTTGTGGTACCGCGCCCGGAATTCAACAACATCGAACCTCTGGAAATCATCACCTTCTGCCGCGAGCGTATCGCTGGATTCAAAGTACCCAAAGCCATCGACATTCGCGATGAGCCGTTGCCTAAGACAGGTGCGGGGAAGGTGCTGAAACGCGAACTTAGAGCGCCTTTCTGGGGTGGCAAGGACCGGAGCGTAAATTAGCTGGCGGCTGCCCGGGTTCAACTACCGAAACCAGCGCTCAGCCCAGTTTCTTCCAACCAGAGCGTAACTGCCGAACGCT
>SMWK01000222.1 GCA_004356895.1 Gammaproteobacteria bacterium | reverse complement strand
TGTTTTTGAGGCGCCCCCCGTATTGTGCTACTAGACTTGCCGCTGCGAAATTGGCGAAACTCGCTGCCTGCACAGATTCCATGCCCGCACACCAGCCATAGAGACAGGCACCGGCGTAAATATCACCTGCACCGTTGGTGTCGATGACATTTGTTGGAAATGCGGCCACTTCGTGCCGGGCTGAGCGGGTGATTGCTAAGCTACCGCGAGCGCCCAGAGTAATGTTGAGCACCCGCGCGATATCCTTCAGCTCATTAATCGCTACGTCGAGGCGATCGGTTTTGGTCCAACTAAGCGCTTCTTCCTCGTTACAGAACAGATGATCGACACCGTTCCCAAGCATCCGAGTGAGGTTGTCGCGAAATAGCTCCACCATGCTGGTGTCGGACAGGGTTACTGCGGTTTGTACCCGTTCCCGTTGTGCCAGCTCTCGACAAGCAACTGCCGCCTCGAGGCTCTCAGGCGAGGAGCAGAGGTAACCTTCGACGTAGAAGTATTTCGAGTTAGCCAGCGCCGCTTCATCGATGTCGGCGATGCTGAGGTTGCTCGAGATGCCGAGAAAGGTGCTCATCGAACGCTCGGCGTCGGGGGTGACGAGTACCAGGCAACGCCCGGACTTGCCGTTGTCAGCCAGGGCATTGGCATTGGTGGCGACGCCGAAGGCGCCAAGATCCTCGAGGAAATAAGCGCCTGTCGCATCGTCGGCCAGCTTACAGGAATAGTATGTGGTTGCGCCGAATCCCTCTGCGGCAATGATGGTATTGGCAGCAGAACCACCGCTCATGCGTTCAGGGCGAAGTTCTTCGAGAAGCGCCGTGAGTGCATCGATACGTGCTTCGTCAACCAGGGTCATATGCCCCTTGGCGATTCCGTGGCGCTGCAGGAAGTCATGGTCGACGACGTATTCCATATCGACCAGCGCGTTGCCAAGTCCGTAAATGTCGTACATCGAATCCATCTTTATCCTAACTCAGTGTAGCGAACGCTCGATCTGCGGCGGCTAGTGTGGTTTCTATGACTTCTGGCGTGTGCGCAAGGGAAACGAAACCCGTTTCGAACGCGGAGGGGGCGAGATAAACGCCTTCGTCGAGCATGGCGTGAAAAAAGCGGTTGAACAGTTCGGTATTGGCGTTTGCAACGTGGTCGAACTCAGTCACCTCTGACCCGGTAAAAAAAGCCCCGAACATGCCGCAGACGCGGTTGACGGTCAGGGTGATACCGTTTCGATCCGCCGCGGTTTTGAGACCGTCGGCAAGCTGCTGGGTGCGCGTATCGAGCTCAACATAAAAATTGTCATCCAGTGCGCGCAACATGGTCAATCCGGCAACGGTCGCCAGGGGATTTCCGGACAGGGTTCCTGCCTGGTAAACGTCGCCCAGTGGCGCGATGTGATTCATCACTTCTTGCCGTCCGCCGAATGCTCCCACGGGTAATCCGCCCCCGATGATTTTGCCTAAAGTGGTTAGATCTGGGGTGATGTCGTACAGCGCTTGTGCACCACCCCGAGCCACGCGAAACCCCGTCATGACCTCATCGAATATGAGCAACGCGCCGTTCGCCTCGGTAATGGATCTCAGCTCCGGAAGAAAGTCGGCAACCGGTGGGATACACCCCATATTGCCAGCCACGGGCTCGACGATGACCGCGGCGATTTTGTCCGGGTAGTTGTGAAATGCCGCGGCGACGGCTTCAGCGTGATTAAACGGCAACGTGAGGGTTTGTGCGGCAACTGCCTCGGGAACTCCCGCGGAATTCGGAATTCCAAGCGTCAGTAGCCCGGATCCGGCTTTTACCAGCAGAGCGTCAGAATGGCCGTGATAACAACCGGTGAACTTGACGATCATATCTCGCCCGGTGAAGCCTCTTGCCAGACGAATGGCAGACATGGTCGCTTCGGTTCCGGAGTTCACCATGCGCACCTGTTCGATGTTCGGCATCATGCTCACAACCTGCTCGGCAAGCTCGATTTCCATCTCCGTTGGCGCACCGAACCCCAAAGCCATGTCGGCTTGGGCTTTCACCGCGGCAACGACGGCATGGTTGCCATGGCCGAGGATCATTGGCCCCCAGGAGGCGACGTAGTCTATATACCGGTTTCCGTCCACATCGGTGAGGTAAGCCCCCTCTCCCGAGGCGAAAAACACCGGAGTACCCCCAACGCCTTTGAATGCACGCACAGGTGAATTGACGCCACCGGGAATTGTGACCAGGGCGCGCGCGAACAGCGCAGCTGATTTTTCTCTAGACATGGCTAACCACCCAGAGCACTAAAATGGCTTAACGACGACGAGAATTACAATCACGATAAGCAGCAACACGGGGATTTCGTTGAACCAGCGATAGAACTTCTCGTTGTGTGGATTGTTGTCGGCGGCAAACGCCTTGATGAGCCGGCCCAGGTAATGGTGGTATCCCAACAACACGACAACCGCCAGGATCTTGGTCCACAGCCAGAGTGAGGTGGCGTAGCTTTGCCAGCTTTCGATAACTAACCATATGCCAAAAACGACGGAGACGATCATCGCTGGGCGCATGATGATTCGGTAGAGCTTGTCCTCCATGACCTTGAATCGTTCCAGGCTTGGTTGATCGGTCGCCGTCGTGTGGTACACAAACAGGCGCGGCAGATAGAAGATGCCCGCGAACCAGCACACAACGCCAATGATGTGGATAGCTTTTAGCCAAAGGTAACCTGTCATTCAGATACTTCGCGGTAGTTGTCAATGTCGTCCTGGGTAATGATGCCCAACACCGAAGCAATCATGGGAGCGGTAATACGTCGCACGCATAATGCCTCGGCGTCGGAACTATTCAAGGCTTCTTGAGCCTCCTGCACCGTTGCCCGGGAGTTGATGTCGGCAACATCCAACCGCTGCCCGGGAATGTCCAGAAGGTTCAAGTTTTCTCTTTCTTTGTTGGTTTCGAGAAAGATCCGTAGATCACTTGCGTTCAGGACACAACGAATGTCACCAGGAGCACTTTCCACCGCAATCCAGCGAGGCGCGCCATGCATGGCTTCGAGCGCACTTTCCCGGTTGCAGAGAAAAGACAGTCGTTGCAGCTCCCGGTTCATGATTGCCGTAACACCCGCCCGCTGCAAATGTAAGGTGACGGGGCTGGGTGGATATCGCAGGCCAAGCGTATTGAGCGTCGAAAGGAAAACGGACTTCTGCTTGAATACGGTTCCGCAGACCATGGTGGCAACGACGATCATCAGCATGGCGGGGAGAATTACATTCGGATTTGCGGTGAGTTCCAGAACGGCCATCAAGGCAGCCAGGGGTGCCTGCAGTACGGCGGCCATCATCGCCGACATACCCAGCATCACATAAAACCCGATTGAAGTAGCTTCATCGGGTTCCAGCATGTTACCGACGATGCCGAGGATGCCTCCGACAGCCGCGCCGATGACAAAGGTAGGGCCAATGAGCCCCACGGGAAGGCCGAGACCCACCGCCGACGCGCTGGCTAACGATTTCATTATGACGATCAGGAACAGGGTCGTCAGCCCGAGTTTCCCAAGCATCGCGCCGTTGACGGTGTCATAACCTATGCCCATGACCTCCGGGGTAAATATGGCTGCGATTGCAACGATGCCACCGGCCAGCAGGGCACGAAGATAGAAGGGTAAGTGACCGAGGCGAGCGAACTGCTGCACGAGGGTTATGAAGCCTGCAGCAATAGCACCGATCAACGCGCCACCTGCAATGATGTAGGGTATCTCCAGAAGTGAGCGCATGTGTAAGGGCGCTACTGTGAATGCCGGTTCGTTCCCGAAAAAATAGTGGGTGAGCAGGGTCGAGGTCACGGCAGCGATGATGACGGGAATAAAACTCCCGATGGTGTATTCCATCATCACCACTTCCATGGCGAAGATGACCCCGGCGATGGGCGTGTTGAATGACGCCGCAATCGCCGCGGCGGTTCCGCAAGCGACCAGCGTTCGGATACTGTTGTTGGGAAGCTCGAAAGCCTGGCCGAGTAGGCTCGAAGATGCAGCACCGAGGTGGATGGAGGGTCCCTCCCGGCCGCCGGATTGTCCCGAGACCAATGCGATGATGCCACCGACAAACTGTATTATTGCGTTGCGAGCGGGCAAATAACCCTGATGACGACTCAACCGCTCCATGACGTGCACCACGCCCACACGCTGCTCGGCGGGCGGGAGTTGGGTCATCAACGCGCCGACAAGCGCTCCGCCGATGACGGGTAAGAGTAAACGTTTGACCATCGCCAGTTCTTCGAAAGATTCACTACCATTGGGTAGTAGCCAATAGCCGAGCACAAAATCGATTGATGAGCGAAAAACCAGGATAACGAAGCCAGTGAAAAAACCCGCTACGACGGCGAGAATCGCCAACTGTGGCAAAGCCTCCACATTGGCGAGCTGACGCCGGAAAAAGTCCAGGGAGATTATATGTCTGAGTTTATTCAGTGAGAGGTTCCTTAAACCTCCGGGTTCTCCGCAGTATAGTGCACCAGCAACCCACCATTATTGGTTAGGGCGATCTCGATGTTTGAAAGTTTCCGCCGTAACAGGGAGCAAATGAGGGTAGTACCCTATGAGCCAGGTAAGCGGGTTGTGATCCTGTCACTGGCGGTCGTGCTCGGGTTGGCGATCGTGGCGGGTGGATATCTGTTTGGTCGGGCCCAGTCTGGATTAGACCTACGTTACCTGGCGGCCCTGCGTGCGATTGACCAGGCTAACGAAGTCCGGATTAAAGAACTACTCGGCGAATTGATCGATGCGAACCTCAGTGAAGAGGTAAGTCATCAGGCCTCCCAGGAGCTGCGAAAAACCATCAAGATACTGCACGACGAAGTGGCGGGGCTCAAAGAGGAAGTAACGTTCTACAAGAGCCTGATGGCGCCATCGAGCGTGGAACGGGGTCTGCATATCCAGGAGTTCGAGGTCACTCAGGGTGAACGACCTGGGGAGTTCTCCTACTATTTACTATTGACCCAGGTGGAAGCGCGGCGCGGTTGGATTCAAGGTGATGTGCGGTTGAATGTATTAGGCAGAATGGCGCTCGAGGGAGACGAGGAGCAAAAAGACGGAGGACAAAAAGATGACCAACTGGTGCTGTCGCTCACAGAAATAGCCGAAATCGATGCCTATCCTTTGAAATTCAGGTTTCGATATTTCCAGGATTTATCTGGGATGATGACTCTGCCAACTGGATTTACCCCGGAAAGCGTGGTAATCACTGCGTTACGCCGGGGGGGCAGCGCAACGAAACTGGAGCAGACTTTCGATTGGGTTGTGCAATCGGATTGAGGTTGGAGATGCTAGTGTGAGTTGGAGGTTAGAGATGAAAGGTAAATCATCCAAGAAAGACAAAGGAATTACCCTGGTTGCCGCGAACACCGAAATCGCCGGCAACATTCACTTCCAGGATCAGCTGTATATCAACGGCCACGTTAAAGGCAACGTGTTTGCAGATGCTGATGGCGGGGCCACCGTGGTGGTCAGTGAAGAGGGTACAGTCAGTGGCGAGATTCGCGTGCCGAACGTCATCATCAATGGCAAGGTAGAGGGCAACATCTACGCCATCGTCCACATGGAGCTTGCTCCGAAGGCGAAGGTGAAAGGTAATGTGTACTACAAGCTCATCGAAATGCAGCTTGGTGCCATGGTCGACGGGCAACTCGTCCACGACGAAAAGATTGGAGCCGAACCCAGGAATGTCCATGCGTTGCGAACCGAAGGGACCGAGCCCGGGGTGGGCAAACCCACTTTGAACTCTTCTTCGTAGGGTCCTTAGCGGCGGACTCTGCCGCAAATATGCCTACTTGACGTGTTCGCGGCGGATTCAGATAATTCTCCACCTGACAATACACGGCAGCACCATGCAGTTTGATATAGCCTTTTCACAACGCGCCGCACGGAAAGTGCAGCAACTCATCGAAGTCGAAGACAACGATGCCCTGAAACTCAGGGTATTCATCACCGGCGGTGGCTGCAGCGGTTTTTCTTACGGGTTCACATTCGATGAAGAAGTGGCGGAAGACGATGCGGTCGTTGAACGTCAGGGTGTGACGATGCTGGTTGACGCGATGAGCTATCAGTATCTGCTCGGCGCTGAGGTAGATTACCGCGAGGGGTTGCAAGGCTCCCAGTTTGTGGTCAACAACCCGAATGCGTCGGCTACCTGTGGGTGTGGTAACTCCTTCGCTCTGTAGGTGTGTCTCGCTACTCCTACCCTTCAGGGTTGATAGATTCCACCGAGAATACGAAACCCCTGCGCACCCGTAACGGAGGGATCGTTACCCGGTAGACCGTTGAGTGTCTGGTGGGCCAGCCAGGCGAAAGCCGCAGCTTCCAGACCGTCGCCGTCAACCCCATGTTCATCGGTGGTCTCAACGAGTTGCGCGGTGAGATTACCCAGGCGTGTCAGCAGATAGCTGTTGTGGCGACCGCCACCACACACAAGAATTCGCTGGCAATCCGATACCCAGTTCCTCAGCGCTACGGCGATCGTCTGAGCGGTAAATTCTACGAGGGTGGCTTGTGTGTCCACAGGGGTAGGGTTGTGAGGCAACAGATTTGGCTCGAGCCAGGCAAGGTTATAGTGTTCGCGACCGGTGCTTTTGGGTGGTTCCTTGCTGAGATAGGGGTCCTTGAGCAGATCGGTCAGTAACCCGCGATGTATCTTGCCGGATGCTGCCCAGCTACCTTGTGCGTCGAAGGGTATTTGTTTGTGTTTGTGTACCCATGCATCCAGGAGCGCGCTTCCGGGGCCAGTGTCGAATCCACGAATGTTCTCCGCCTGGTCCTGTGGCAACACGGTAACGTTTGCGATGCCGCCAATGTTGAGTACCACCCTGGTCTCGGAGAAATTCCTGAACAGGGCGTTATGAAAAGGGGGTACCAGGGGGGCCGCTTCGCCGCCCGCAGCCATGTCACGGCGACGGAAATCCGCGATCGTGGTGATCCTGGTGATCTCGACGATTCGATTGGGATCACCAATCTGTAACGTGAACGGGGAACCACCTTCAGGACGGTGGCGAACGGTCTGTCCATGACAGCCGATTGCGGCTACCTGATCGTTTTTGATACCTCGGTCCGCGAGGAGCGCGTTAACCGCGTGTCCGACTGCCTGACCAAGGTCAGTATCAGCGCAGCCGAGGTTATCGATGTTGTCTTGACCGGGTTGGCCAAGTGCTAAGAGGGTTGCTCGCAGCTCGATCGGGAGTGGTACGGTGACTGTTGCAAGGATGTTTATCGAATCGGTGATCTCGACAATGGCAAGATCGATGCCGTCCACGCTCGTGCCGGAAATGGCGCCGACAAAAACCTTTTTACTCACCGGACAAGGGCAAGTTGGATTTGCTGCTTGTAGTTACTCAGGAGCGTGAACAGGGGTCGGGAGAGCTTGTTAAAACGTTCCAGTTCCCGTTTCGGAATGGGTAGGGCTTCCGGGAGTTTAACGGTGCGCGGATTCTGGTGCACACCGTTGACCAGAAACTCATAGTGCAGGTGGGAGCCTGTGGCCCAGCCCGTCGCGCCAACATAGCCGATGATTTGACCCTGTTTCACCTTCTTCCCTTTGCGAACCCCGCGGCCGAACTTGGAAAGATGCAGGTACTTCGTGACGAATTGTTCGCCGTGCTGCAACACCACGTAATTCCCGTTCGCTTTCGTGCGGCTGGCCCGGACTACCTTACCGTCTCCCGAAGCGAGAATCGGGGTTCCGCTGGGCGCTGAGTAATCGATACCCCGGTGCGGCATGGTGCGTTTCCAGAGGGGATGAACCCGGCGCAGATTGAAGTTTGAGCTGATTCGCGAGAATTCAACCGGGGCTCGCAAGAAAGCCTTGCGCATGCTGTCACCGTTTGGGTCGTAGTAGTCATCCTCGCCCTGGGCGTCGGTATAAAGAACAGCGCGGTAGCTGTCACCCTGGTTGACGAACTCCGCGGCGAGGATTTTGCCGTAGCCGATGAACTCATCGTCGAGATACAGTTCCTCGAACAATATGTAGAACTCGTCGCCGCTGCGAATTTCGAGAACGAAGTCGATATCCCACTGGAATATCTGCGCGAGGCGCATGGTGAACGCATCATCGAGTCCGGCACGCTGGCTGGAAACGAATAAGCTGTGGTCGATCGTTGCATGTTTGTATGCGGTTGTGCGTTCTGGTTCTTTGGTTACTTCATAGCCGACGAATGAAGTACCCACCCTTTTGAATTCCAGTAATTCTAATGGTCCGGGGGAATAGGCGAGCTTGATCAGGGTGTTGTCGTCCGTGAGGCTGAAGACGAAGTTATGACCGGGGAATATACCGTTGAGCCGTGACCCGAATGGCTTGCTTGCCAGCAGTCGTTGCAGTTCTTGCGCAGGAATTCCCTGGCGCTTGAGGATGTTCGCCAGGTTGTCTCCTGGTTTTACCTGGATGTGCCTTTCCACCAGCACCTGAGATCTGGGTAGTATTGATTCGTTCGTGGGACTCGGGGTGGATAACGTTTCGCTCCCGGAGACATCGGCGGCTGGCAGCGTGGCCAGATCCAATAGCACGGATTCAGTGGTGAAGCGGTCATCGGCATCGTCAGTGAACTTGGCGATGACAAAAGAACATAACCCCAGAGTCAACAAGCCGGTAAGCAATAGATGCGCTCTGGGAAACTGGTTGGGTTTCACTTAGTTTAAGTGTCCTACTTAAAACTTGTTCTAAAACTGATGCTTACAGCAACTTCGTTAAGTGTGTCTAAGCCGGCGGCCTAGTATATGTATTTCATGGTCATTGCAAACCCTAGTTCGTCGGGGGAAATTGACCACCCGTAAGGTCAAACTGTCCAAACAGCGGAGTATTTACCAGGGGGCAGTGGTAAGGTGCCGGTTTTTGGCGATAGTGGTCTTTGCTGCATGGGACGCACGTTGATTCAGGAGTTGGAGGGCCGCGGTCTCGTCGCACAGGTGTCGGATAAGCCAGGATTGAGCAAACATCTCGAAACCGGCTCACGAACTCTGTACTGCGGTTTCGATCCGACGGCGGACAGCCTGCACATAGGCAACCTGGTGCCGTTGCTGACCTTGCGAAGGTTTCAGAGTTTTGGTCATCGACCCATTTTGCTTTTAGGGGGTGCCACGGGGCTCATCGGGGATCCATCGGGTCGCGCTGACGAACGTGGCCTCAACGAAAATGATGTGGTGGCGGGTTGGGTAGAACGCATTCGTTCGCAGGTTGAAGGGCTCATCGACTTCGAAGGCAACAATGCCGCGATCATGACCAACAATCTCGATTGGACGCAAGCGCTGAGCGTAATCGATTTTCTGCGAGATGTTGGTAAACACTTTTCGGTGAACGCGATGATCCAGCGGGATTCGGTGCGAACCCGGATAGAACGGGATGGTGAGGGAATCTCGTTCACCGAATTCAGCTATGTACTGTTGCAAGCAATGGACTATGCGGAACTCGCCAAAAGATACGATTGCACGGTGCAGATCGGCGGCAGCGACCAGTGGGGCAATATCGTTTCCGGCATGGATTTAGTACGGCGCAAGTCCGTGGGACAAGCGTCTGCGGAAGTGTTCGCTATGACGGTACCGCTCATCACCAAAGCCGACGGAACGAAATTTGGCAAGACGGCAT
>SMWK01000221.1 GCA_004356895.1 Gammaproteobacteria bacterium | reverse complement strand
GGGGTGCTGCAGTTCGTCAACCGTCTGGAACCCACAGCCAACCAGCCTGTGCCTTTAGGACCAGAAATTTCGGAATTAATGCGGGCAATAGCAAGCCAGGCAGCTGTGTCGATTCAGAAGAACATGCTGATCAGCGACATCAATGAACTCTTTGAAAGTTTTGTACAGGCATCGGTTAAGACCATCGAACAACGAGATCCGAGCACCAGTGGTCATTCGTTTCGTGTAGCTGAAACCACCGTTGGATTGTTAGAAGCGCTACCGCGATCCGATTTGAGTCGGTTCCGTCATATCGATCTTTCCGTCGAGCATATCAGAGAGGTTCGTTATGCGGCATTGCTGCACGACTTCGGAAAAGTTGCGGTTCGCGAAACTATCCTGGTCAAGTCGCACAAATTACCCACAGATCGATTGGAAATGATTCACTACCGAGTGGAGCTGCAGAAAGAACGGTTGCGCAGGCGTGCCGTAGAGCGAGAGCTCGAGCTTTATCACCAAGGCTCGTTGGACGTGGAGGTTGTTCGCAAACGGGTGCATCGAGAGTTACAAGCCGAGCTTGACCTGCTGAATAACTACTATGAGTGGATAGTGAACGCTAACCAACCCAATGTGCTTGATGAGGGTGATTACCGTCATCTGCAGGAGATTCGTGATTACACATACCGGGAATTCGATGGAACAGACAATGGGCTGATAAGCGATCCGGATATGCTGGCGTTGTCGGTACGCAAAGGCAGTTTGACACCCGAGGAGCGCTTGGAGATTGAGTCCCACGTAGTTCACACACGGGAATTTCTTGCGGTATTACCTTGGCCTCCGGAGTTAGCACGGGTACCAGAGATCGCCGGTGCTCATCACGAAAAGCTCGATGGCAGCGGTTATCCGGCTGGTCTGCGGGGCGAGGAAATTCCGCTGGCCAGCCGCGTGATGACCGTATGTGATATCTATGACGCGCTTACAGCGATGGACCGACCCTACAAACGCGCCATGTCGCGGGAAACTGCACTCGAAGTACTCGAAGACGAGGCGCGCCAGGGCTTGTTGGATACGGACATGGTCAGAGTGTTCATCGAGGCAGGAATCCACGCCTCCACGCAAGCCGGGCCTGCGGTACTACGACGCGCCTGAAGTTAGGTTATGTTCGCTCCAGGCTAGAGGCTGTCCTCCCACAGCGCCAACACGGAAATTGTTATCAGGTATTCCTGATAACGGAATATGACTCCCTCCGGGGTGATCTCGATCAATTTCAGGCCGTCGATCGAATCCCCTTGTTTCAGCCGCTGCCCATTGGCAACGATTGCCCTGAGCGTGTGATCCTCCGCATAGATGTGGGTAGAGAATTCGATGTCTGGGAATGCGCTGCGTGCCGGTGCTGGCAGATCTCCCAGGGTGATTGTCTTTTGAGATTCAAACGATCCGTCGAGCGGGGGGGTTACGAGATTTTTTACCAGAACGGTTGCTGGCGGGGGCTCCGGCAGGTCGGTTGGATCGGCTAAATTCTGCAGCGTGGATTGACTTGATACTTCCTTCTTCACCGTGGTTTGACTGGCTTGCACAGTTGCGGTGGTGGGTTGTGTGGTTTGCTGTAGCGCGACTCGTTCGGGCCAGAACAGCCAGGCGAAAACGGCGGCGTTGGCGAGTAACGCCACAATGATCAAGCTGCCGATCAGCCGGTGTTTGCGATGCTGCGGCTCGCTTCGCAACAAATTTGTTGTAACGACCGAATTTCCTTCGGTACTAGATTTCTGCAGCGCGTCGAGGATATACGACATATCAGCTGTTGAGCTTTGGGGTCGGCAACTGCAGCCGGTCGGTCAAACGGATCCAGGTTGCGGGACCGACTATCCCGTCAGCCAATAATCCCTCGGCACGCTGAAAGGTGAGAACGGCGTCATGCAGACTATCGTCGAAGTGATTTGGCGTTGCGCTTGTCAGCTGCGAATCCACGAGGCCTGTGAGTTGGCCGCGCAACCAGCCGACGCTCGGGTGGTCATCTCCATTGCGCAGACTGCCATGATAATCGGGTGGCATCTTCCACAAAACTACATACTTGCCGAACCAGATATCGCGCAGATCGTTCGGAGTGATCCGGTAGACTTCGTCGCCGAGGTTAAATTGGAAGCTCCTGCCGTCGGTTGCGGTTGCCGTCACCGCGGCGAAGTACGGAACTGCTTCGCTGTCCCAGAGCTCCAGAATCACCGGCAGGTTGAGTTGGCTGATTTCGCTCCAGCTACCGTGAAGACTGAGGCACTGCAGGCCAACGCTTGGAGCAAAATCGCATGGAATGCTGTTTGCGTCGGGAATGTATTGGGCACCCCAGCGCTCGAATACCGCCGCGTATGCCTTTCGTTGGGAGCTGTAGCTCCCTTCTGGCGGGCGGCCGATGCGGATGGTCTCGGGGAGTTCAGGCAAGCTTCGGCTCACAGCATCGGCGTATCCGAGCCGCTCATTGTCAGGAAGTTCGTCCGTCGGATCATCAGCAGGCTGCTGAGGAATTTGTACGGGTACGATGCCCCCTCGATCGGATATTTGCGGCTCGCTTACGCGATCTGGCATGTGGTCGCTAGCCTCGCTCTGAGCGACCGCCAGGCGCGTTTCCGACTCAAGAGCGGTGTTGGAAAAGTAGGCCCACACCATGCTGACAGCGCTTACTGAGACAACGCTCGCAGCAACGCTCGCAGCCAGCCACTTAGGATAACGTTGGCGTCTGCCGAGCACTTCGTAAGCCGCGCGTTTGACGATGGACGGACCGACGTTTTGTTTGCCCTCGACATAGGCACCGAGCAACGCACGGTCGGCAAGAACGTTGATAACCCGGGGGATACCCTTGGAAATTCGGTAGAGTTTGCGTAACGCCCTGCGCTCGAAGATGTGCGGATTGCCGCCTGCCGTCGTCAGCCGATGCATGATATACGCCGTACAATCTTCCCGGCCCAGACTCGCCAGGTGATAGCGGGCAGTAATCCGTTGTGCAAGTTGTCTCAGTTCGACTCGCTCCAGCAGCTTGCCAAGTTCGGGTTGTCCGAGCAGGATGATGCGCAATAACTTGCGCTCATCGGTTTCCAGATTGGTGAGCAGGCGAATCTGTTCCAGGACCGCTGGTGTGAGGTTTTGTGCCTCGTCGATGATCATCACGGTGCTGCGTCCTTCGCTGTGAGAACGCAGCAGGTGCTTGTTGAGGAGATCGATGTATTGCTTGACAGTTTGCGGGGTGCCTGACGAGTGATTTACGCCCAGCTCATCGCAGATTGTCTCGAGTAGTTCTTTGACCGTGAGCCGCGGGTTCAGGATGAAAGCAACATCCAGGTCGGGTGGTGTCTGCCCGATGAGGTTGCGCAGCAGGGTAGTTTTGCCGGTGCCCACCTCGCCGGTAATGAGCACGAAACCGCCGTTCGCGAAGCCATACATGAGATGGGCAAACGCCTCGCGGTGAACTTCGCTCAGATAGAGAAACCTTGGATCCGGCGCGATCGAGAAGGGTTCCCGCTCGAAGTGGAAATGGTTGTTGTACATCACGCAGGAAGCTCTCGATAGGGCGGCAGGCGATCGTCCTTTTCCTGCCACATGCTATCGATCCAAGGACCCAGCGATCTGCGTTGCTCGCGGTCACTCTCGAAGAAGCGAATCGGTTCAGGTATGTCCCGACATTGGATCAGCATGTCCACCCGCACGCATTCGCCTTTCAGAAACTGCCAGAAGCTGGGCGTGCCTTCCGGGTAGATGATGGTGACATCCACCATTTTGTGCAGTCGATCATTGAGTCCACCCAGAACATAACCCAACCCGCCTATACGCGGTTTGAGGAGACGGCGCAGATTTGTACGCTGACTCATGTGTTTGGCGGGGGTAAATCGGGTTCCCTCCAGAAAGTTCAATACGCTGGTCGGGTGGTTCTTGAAGCCCTCGCAGGCTTTGAGCGTCGATCTTTTGTCTCCGCCCTTGAGGTTCGGATTCTTGATGATCTGGCTCTTGCTTACCCGCTTGACGTAGGGAAATCCAAGCAGCCACATTGCCGTCCCCAAAAACGGGATCCAGAGCAGTTGCTGTTTGGTGAAAAATTTCAAAGGGGGAATGTGCCCGAATAAGTTGGTTTGTAGTAGGAGGATGTCGCTCCAGCTCTGATGGTTGCACACCACGATGTACCAGTGATCACGAGATAACGATTCCGCGTCTTCCCAGGTAATGTTTATATCTGTTAGAGCGAGCGCTTGGATCAGCCATCTGTTGGATCCAACCCAGGCGTCGATGATCCAATCCATACGGCGGCTGAGTGCGGATCTCAGCGGTTTCGGCAACGCTGGTCGGACTAAACCCGCAACGAACAACGGCATACAGACAACGATGGTAATGGCACCAATGAATGCGGCCGCTAGAATTCCTTTTAACAAACCCATGTAGATTTCTTACCATAGCTCAGGTGGTAGCACCAGTGATTGTCGTCCCATTTTCAATGCGAACTCGCCGTGTACTCAGTGGTTTGCTGGGTATTGGACTCGTGGTGTCGATTGTGAGCATACCTGCGTGCAGCACTATCGGGTTTTACAGTCAGGCAATTTTTGGTCAGATACGCATTTTGCGCAGTCGCGCGCCGGTCGCTGAACTCGTGGAATCTACAGATACTGACGATGGGTTACGTCAGCGTCTGGTACTCAGCCAGGAAATTCTTGCGTTTGCAGAGTCCAATTTGTTACTCGCGACCGAGTCGCGCTATCGAACCTATGTTGCACTCGAACGTTCTCGCGTCGTGTGGAATCTGTTTGCGGCACCTCCGTTATCGCTCGAGGCCAAGCGTTGGTGTTATCCGGTCGTAGGCTGTACGCCTTATCGTGGCTATTTTGCTGAGACCGATGCGCTCGAGTCAGCCGAGCGGTTGACCGCGGATGGCCTGGATACGTACGTTGGCGGCGTAGCTGCGTACTCCACGTTGGGCTGGTTCAGGGATCCCCTCCTGAGCTCGTTCATTTTCTGGCCGGACGCCAACCTTGCGAGGTTGCTGATTCACGAACTTGCGCATGGTCGGATCTGGGTCAAAGATGATGCGCCATTCAACGAGTCTTTCGCCAGCTTCGTCGCGCTCGAAGGCGTTCGCGTCTGGCTGGAAACACCGGAAAAAAGTGCAGAGCGTGCCCGTTATCGCGCGGCGGAAGAAGACTGGCAACGCATGGTAGGCTTGTTGGGCTCCCTGAAGGTGCAGTTGCAAACGCTTTACGCAAGCGAGATCCCGGATTCCGGGAAAAGAGAACAAAAAAAGCAGATTATTGAACGTGTGCGTGCCTGTTATCTGGAACGGCGCTCAAGGCTTGGAGATGGCCGGTTCGACACGGTTTTGGCGCAACTGAACAATGCCTACCTGGTTTCGCTCAGTACCTACGATGATGGGGTTCCTGCTTTTGCACGTCTTTTTGCCCGGGTGGGCGGCGACTGGGAACAGTTCTATCGAGAGGTTGAGATACTCGGCGCGATGCAACCGGGTCGGCGCGAGGCACGCTTGAATGAGTTACGCGATGAGCAGATAACAGCCAACCCCGATGACCGCAGCACCGATGAAGTTCAGTGCAAATCCTTCGCGCGCCATGGTTTCGATGGTGAATCGCCCGGTGCTGAACATGATCAGGTTGGGCGCGGTCGCCACGGGTAACATGAAGGCGCAAGAAGCGCTCATGGCTGCAGGAATCATAAATAGCTTTGGGTCCATTCCGGCGCCTATGGCGGCGGCGCCGAGTATTGGCATGAGTAGAGTGGTTGTCGCCGTATTACTGGTGGCTTCCGTCAAGAAGGTAACAACCAGACAGATACTCAACATGAGGAGCAACACATGTAACGCTGCGAGCCCGGAAAGCAGGGTGCCGATGGTCTGGCTTAAACCCGTGGCGGTAAAAGCCGTTGCGATCGCGATTCCCGCGCCGAATAGTATCAACATCCCCCACGGAATCGTGTCTGCGGTTTCCCAATACAGCAATCTCTCGCCTTTACCGTCGGGGATCAGAAACAAAGC
>SMWK01000220.1 GCA_004356895.1 Gammaproteobacteria bacterium | reverse complement strand
TATTCTTTTCACGTATATCCATTGTTGGTGCTTCTAAGCCTTTTCGGTTTCGCTCATATGGCAATCGGTAGCGCTCGAATAAAAGAGCTGGCAGAACACTGGGCCCCTCCGGCCTTCCTTTGTTTGTTCTTCCTGAGTTCAGACTTCGCCATCGACCACATGGTACATATAGACTCTTATGACGCGAACTTTCGCGTCGGATACAGCGGCATTCGGGCGAGACATTATTATCAACGATTTGATGTTGAATCACCCGCAGATTTCGTAAATCAGCATGCTGACCCGTCGGACTCGGTCATTACAGCAAGTGTCGTCGTTACTCGATACCTCCAAATGGACAGTTTCGTCTATCTGAATAGGGTCGACGAACGTTATTCGGGGCAGGCATGCGATTTCGGTAATATGGAACGGTGGACTGGACTGCCTCTATTGAGCGACGTCGAAGACATTGAAGCGCTGGCTGAAACAAAATCCGATTCTCGTTTGTGGCTCATTGCAGACCACTATGCGATGAAAAGCACTTTGTCGCATGAGTACCTCACCGGACAAGCTGGATATGAACAAGTTTTCGTTTCGCCGGACGAAAAGTTCAAAGTTTATCTTCGATCAATGCACGAGTAGCCAGAGTCATAGACTTACTCGATCGTTTTCAAAACTATCGTTTCACGATGATGCTCCCCCAAGTTTACTGGCGTGAAGGCCAACAAACCTGGCGGGGAATCGCCTTGAGCAAATTGAATTGTCCCCCACATGTTCAACTCACCTTTTGGCCAAGATAGAAGGCGCCGTGGTGGCTTATTATCGGATATTTGCCAGATCTCGGAATATTGGCTACTAGGATACTCAGCCTCAACCCATTCCACCGCCGTTGAAAAGTAGAATCTGCCATTTACATTATCGCGCGCACTAAAATAGAACGGATTTCTCGCCGTCAGCACAACCTCTTTGTCACCTGTATCCCAATTCCACTTGACTACATCATTCCATTGACCTGGACTATCGGTGCCCCAGTAAATGAATTCGGTGGAAAATTGCATGCTTACAACTCTCCAATCCTGGCTTCCTCCACCCAGATGCTTGAAACTGATACCCTGATCAGACGAATAACGGATGGTGCTTTCATGATCAGCGTCACCCGTGGTTAGCCAAAGTAAATTGCGGTACGGGTCGAAGCTAACGCTGTGAATATGGCGTATCTCTGACCTGTGAAATTCCTGGCATACCTTCCACGTTTCTCCTTGATCATGGCTACAGTACAATTTTATGACAATATCCGGTTTTTCCGGTTTGTTTACAATATATTCGCCGACGAAAACGTTGGCCTCTCCGTCGTGCGCCAAACCTTGAGGAAGCAGTGACCCGTCTTTCCAACTATAAGTATTTTCCAAGCGGACGACTTCTCCTTCTTTAAGCACACCTTGAAAAATACCGCCGTAAGTGGCGATCATGGTTCCATTCTCAAGTATTGTGACTGCGCTGATACCGGTTTTTTTCTTTAGTTTGAAAACCGTTTTCAGGGTTCCAATTCGGTGTCGCAGATTCCTTAAAATACCGCCTTGTCTTTTTCCGATTGTTGCGACCTTTTCCCAAGTCAATCCCATATCGCGACTACGATAAACGGATGTTCTTCTTGACGCATATACATTGCCATCGTGCCAAAAATGGACGTTTAGGTCGGAAGTTCTACTTAACTCACCCGTAATGCCATCATATCCATTGAACATTTGTCCCCTGGGATGTTCTGGCAATATCTCGTAGGTCAAAAACCCAAGAAACACCAGGACGACGAGTGCAACAAACCACTTTATTCCATACATAACTCTTTTCTCTTGCGCGGCATAATCGACAGAAGCGACTGAAACGCTTCATAACAAAGACAAGCGATTGACAGTGAGCGTCAACAGGTTTTCTGACTCATTATCTAGCGGGCGTTGTGGATTGTCGGGGATTCTTCGTACCTCGTTTGGTCGAGGTAGCCTACATATTGATTGTCTTTTCTATCCGATACTCTTTAGTTTGTCTTGCGCGCGTAAAAATGATCAGTTCCCCTAACAGACCTATCGCAAATAATTGGACACCCAAGACAATGAATAACACGCCGAGCAGAAATGCCGGCCGATCGGCGAGGGCCGTATCTCCCAGTAGTCGCTGAATAACGAGGTAGAGCGTTATGAATCCGCCGATCGCAGCCACTATAGACCCTATAAAACCGAAGAATCGCAGTGGCTTCTGCGTAAACTTGATCAAAAAGAAAACAGTTACGATGTCGAGCGCCCTACGGGCATAGATACCAGGAGGATAATATTTTGGTCTCGAATCCCGCCTACTTGAGGCGACCTCGACCTCTAATACCCGGAAACCTGCTCGCGACGCCAGTAACGGCATGAAACGATGCTGGTCACCGTAGCTCCTTATTTCCTCGAAGACCTGTCGCCGCAGCACGCGAGCACCACAACCCAAATCTCTAAAGGGCATACCGGTCAATTTACTGACAGTTGAGTTGAACAGGCGCCTTTGGATCTTCGTGGCCTTCGATGCTTCGTTATCTAGCCGAACTGCCAAAACAACATCAGCGTTTGATGAAGCGCGTATAAGGTCGGGAATATCCGATGACGCCAATTGAAAGAACGAAGGCAGCGTCAGCACCAAGTCAGCCTTGGATGAGTCAAAACCAGCAGTCATTGCAGTAGCTGGCCCAAAATATTTTGCAAGCTGAATGATAATTATAGGCTCTCCCGACTTCTGCAGGTTTTCAAGTGTGGCCGAGGCGTCTGAAAAATGACCGTCCAGCACATAGATAAATTCATATGTCGTGACTGCTTCAGCGACAGCTGACTTATACTCCCAGTATAACTCTTCAACGTCATCCAACCGCTCGCTAACGGGGATGACGATAGAAAGCTCAACTTCGTCCGTCATTTGGTTCTCCACACACTTTGCCATACCTATTCGTAATCGAGATGCTCCGATCTACTCGGAGCTTTGATAATTGCCGTATCTTTATAGAGCTGTTCCAGCGGCAAACCTTCCGACAAATACACTAGCTCTCCTAACAACCCAGTCCCAAGCAAAAAAATCGCAACCGCTCCAAAGAGGACGCCGCACCCCGCGATCACTACCGAAAATCCAGATGAGTACGACGTTACCTCAATTACGCTAGCACCGAGCATTAAAAAAGAGGCAAGCATAAATGGAGCGCTCAAAAGAGCAAACCAGTAAAAAGGACGAGAAGCAAAGGAAATTAGAGTCTTGATAGTCAGTAAATCGATTAAGACCTTAAAGGTGCGCGATAAGCCGTACTTTGAAACTCCAAACTGTCGAGCTCTATGGTGAACTTTGACCTCGGCGATACGCGCTCCGGAAATCGATGCCATCGCCGGGATAAAACGGTGCATCTCAGAATACAATGGAATTTTCTTAATTACTTCAGGTCGGTACGCCTTTAGCGAACAGCCATTGTCCTTTATTGGGATGCCAGTGACCTTGCCAATTAGCCAATTGGCGATTTTCGATGGAATCTTGCGCGTGATCAGTTTGTCCTGACGATTATGACGCCATCCAACGACGATATCGTATCCCTCCTCAATTTTTCCTAGTAACAATGGTATGTCGGCGGGATCGTTCTGCAGATCTCCATCCATGGTTATCAATACACTCCCAAGGGCCATATCGATGCCTGCGCTCATTGCTGGAGTCTGACCGTAGTTCTTACGAAACTTTATTACCTTGATGCGCGCGTCCTTCTCCGCGAGTTCCGCCGCAACTCGAAAAGTTCCGTCCGTGCTTCCGTCGTCGACGAGCAAGATCTCATATCCCGAATTCAAATTATCGAGTGCAACTCTGATCGCGTGACAGAGAGGCTCAACACTTTCTTCCTCATTGAACAAAGGAACAATGATCGATATTTCCGGCTTAATACCTACCTGCAATTCGCCCATATCGATTCGTCCTTTATACATATGCAATCAAAGTCCGGTCGCAGTCCGCAGGTTGCAAACAGATTGGGTTACATAACTTGTGAACCCGCTTCTGCCGCAACTACAGCGAACACACATGGAATGTTGGAGTCCGGAATTATATACAGATTTTGCCATATTCCTAGCGTGTTTTTCGCTGCAGAGTACAATTTCATTGCTGTAGTAAAGATTCGGTCATCCCATTCTTAGGCTAATGAATTAGCGGCTGATAGTGTAAACTCAGTTTCGAATGTACTCCGTTTATCAGGACGCAAAGTAAGATGCTATGCCCTCTGAGCCGACTCTAATGACATCGAAAGATTCTGAAATCCGTAAAGAGCAAGGTATCAGAGTGTTCGTGGACGCACATGTGCACATTCATGATTGCTTTGGTCTTCAAGAATTTTTCGACGCCGCGGCAAGAAATTTTGCGTTTCTCTCGTCGAATGCGGCATCGACGACATTTCACAGGTATGTTTTGTGTTTGACAGAAACAAATAGAGCTAACAAGTTCGAAGAACTTTCGAGACAAGCAGACGACAACTCAGAAGATATGAGAACGGATGAGTCGATCTGGAGTTTCAAACATGGCGGCAGCCACACGTGTCTGATCGCGGCTCATCCAGTTCTTGGCCAAATCGAAATTGTTGCTGGTCGCCAAATCGTGACAAAAGAGAAACTGGAGATTCTGGCACTGGGCTTGGTCGAGACATTGGAGGACGGGCTGGCAGCGTCGGATGTGGTCAAATTGGTAATTAAGTCAGGTGCAATACCTGTTTTGCCGTGGGGATTCGGGAAGTGGCTCGGCCGCAGACGTCGTGCTGTAAGAAACCTTATTGACGAATTTGGCGATGGTAGGTTGTATCTTGGCGACAACAGTGGGCGGCCGGCATTTATGGCTGATCCGGCAGAATTCGCATTGGCCAGGCGGTTAGGCATGAGGGTACTGCCGGGCACCGATCCGCTGCCATTTACGTCGGAATGCGACAAAGCAGGATCTTTCGGTTTCTACGTTGACGGTGTGGCAGATAGCGAAGATGTCTGGACCGGGCTACGAACCATGTTGCAACAAGGAAACGGCGATCTGCATTACTACGGATCTCTGGAATCGCCGCTTCGCTTCTTGCGTAATCAGGTCGCTATGCAATATGTCACGCGTGTAGCCAATCGCCGGGAAGCAATCTGATGCGCTACCTCGTGATTGCGCCACAGCCTTTTTTTACACCAAGAGGAACACCCTTTAGCGTTTACTACAGAACTCTTGTGCTGTCGGAGTTGGATGCAGAAATTGATCTGTTGACCTACGGCGAGGGCAGAGATCCAGATATTCCGAACGTACGTATTTATCGTGGCCCCAGATTTGCGTGGCTCGGACATGTCAAGACCGGGCCGTCAATGCTCAAGCTTTTTCTGGATATGTTTATCGCCGCTCGTACCGTTGGGCTTTTGATCCGGCACCGATACGATGTGGTCCATGCTCATGAAGAGGCGGTATTCTTCTGTCGATTCTTGAAACCGATTTTCAGATTTAAGCTCGTTTACGACATGCACTCAAGTCTTGCGCAGCAGCTCACAAATTTCAATTACACGGAGTCACGGTTTATCCACTACATCTTTAAGAAACTTGAAGCCAGTTCCATTAATGCCGCAGACGCTGTCATAACGATCTGTCCGGACTTGGCTGATTACGTCAGCGAAATCGTCACGGACCCGAGCAAGCACTTTCTAATTGAGAATTCTATTTTCGAGCCCGTAAAGCTGAAGGGTGACGAGTCCCGTAGGGAGGTTCAGGAGTCCTCCAACGGTGCCACCGACCTGCCAGTTGACCGCTATTGTTTCGTGTATGCCGGAACCCTTGAATCGTATCAGGGCATCGACCTGTTAATTCGGTCATTTGGAAACGTAATTCGGCGACGGCCCGACTCGTTCCTTCTTATTGTTGGTGGTACGGCCCCACAGGTCGAGAAATATAGACGCCTGGCGCAGGAAGAGGGACTCGAGAATCATTGTCTGTTCACTGGCACTGTTCCGCAGCGGCTGGCGCATCTGTACATGCGATCGGCGAGCGCGCTGCTGTCACCCCGCACGGAGGGAACGAATACGCCGCTTAAGATCTATCAACAGCTCGCGAGTGGCATTCCTTTGGTAGCGACCAACATCTTTTCCCATACGCAGGTTTTGAACGATGACGTGGCGTTCCTGGCGGGCCCGGAACCTGAAGCATTCGGCGCGGCGATGATCGCAGCAATGTCAGACGACAGTGCTGCAAAATTGAAGGCAGAAAATGCGATTCGTTTATATGAAAAGGAATATTCCAGGGAGTCCTATGTAAAGAAATTGACCACGATATTGAATGGTCTTCGTTGATGTGCGGAATAGCCGGCGTGGCACGTCTCTCCAGAGGTTCACGCGTCACTCAGGAGCAACTGGAACGCATGTGTTCTGTGATTCGCCACAGAGGACCGGATGACGATGGCATTGGCATCACAGGCAATGTCGGTATGGGAATGCGACGGCTGTCAATTATCGACGTGGCCGGCAGCAAACAACCCATTTTCAATGAAGACAGGAGTGTACGAACCGTATTCAACGGTGAGATATACAACTACAGGGAGCTGCGAAAAGAGCTAAGCATCGAAGGGCATACGTTCCGCACCTCCGGCGATACGGAGACAATTGTCCATGCGTACGAGGAATACGGCTTAGATTTTCCGAATCACCTCAACGGCATGTTTGCGATCGCGCTGCACGATTCCAAGGCGAAAACATTGCATCTTGTCCGGGACCACCTGGGCATCAAGCCACTCTATTATATGCTCACCAAGGACTTTCTGGTCTGGGGCTCCGAGGTCAAGGTGCTTCTCGCCAGTGGTTTGTTCAGGCCGGAGCTAAAGGTGGATGCAGTAAATCAGTTCCTGACCTGGGAGTATGTGCCAGGTGCCGACACCCTGATGCAGGGCGTGCACAAGCTCAAGCCCGGCGAGATGCTGAGTCTCGATCTAGCCACGGGGCGCTCAAGCCTGGTTGAGTACTGGGACATTCCGGAAACCCCGGGCACGACGCGCAGCGACGCGGAATGGACAGATGAAGTCGAGCACAAGATTGTCGAAAGTGTTCGGGCTCAGATGGTCAGCGACGTTCCGCTGGGAGCGTTTCTGTCCGGCGGCGTGGATTCCTCAATCGTCGCGTCCGCAATGGGCCGTGCTCAAACATTCAGTATTGGCTTCGATGACCCGTCCTACAACGAACTGAGTTATTCGAAAGAGGTCGCTGATCACCTCGGGCTTGATCACGTAACCGAAGTCATTCGGCCGCACGTCGTCGATCTTTTCGACTCCCTGATGTTTCACCTGGACGATCCAATAGGCGACTTTTCGATATTTCCGACTTTTCTGGTTTCCAGATTGGCACGTGAGCATGTCACCGTTGCCTTGAGTGGCGACGGTGCTGACGAATTGTTCGGCGGATACGAGACCTACATTGCGAATGCCATGGCGCGGCGCTATGGGGCGATTCCGGCCGCAGTGCGCAAAGGATTGATCGAGCCGGCAGTTAAATGGCTGCGGCCCCGGGCGGCCAAGAAGGGCCTGATAAACAAGGCGAAACGATTCATTGAGGGCGCGGCTCTGTCGCCTGAGCTGGAACACTGCCGATGGCGTAAGTTTCTCGATGCGAAAACGCGGGATGCACTGTTTACAACTGACGCATTGCATGACCTGCAAACGCCGTCGGACGCACACATCGTCGACCTCTTCGAGCGCGCAGGGGATCGAACTGATTTGGATCGGAGTCTCTACGTCGACGTGAAGAGCTATCTGAGCGACAATATATTGACCAAAGTTGATCGGATGTCGATGGCCGTATCGCTGGAAGCGCGAGTTCCATATCTGGACAAGGACCTTGTTGAGCTGGCGTTTCGCGTACCGGATAAGCTAAAGGTCCACAAGAGGACCACCAAGGTCATGTTGAAGGAAATTGCGGCGCGTCATGTTCCGGCTAATTGTGTCTACCGCCCAAAGGAGGGATTCAGTATCCCAATTAAGAACTTTCTGGCAACTCAATTTCGTCCATTGATGGATGAGCTTCTGGACAGCACACGTATAAGGAACGCTGGCCTGTTCAATCCACAGGCCATCGAGGCATTGAAGCAACAACATCTTTCCGGTCACGCCAATCACAGTCATGTGCTTTGGTCATTGATTGTTTTTGAGGCTTGGCAAGACAAGTGGCTAAACGTCGTCGCAGGTCAAAGGATATAGACCATGAATAAGGTGCTGGTAACAGGCGCGACCGGATTCACGGGTGGCAAAGTAGCAGAACGCTTAGTGCAGGATGGTCACGATGTCGTTGCGTTCGTGCGCTCCAACAGCGACACAAAAAAACTGCATGAGCTTGGTGTCGAATGTCGAACTGTCGATATTCGGGATGCAAATGACGTCAGCAGGAATTTTACCGACGTAAAAAAGGTTTTTCATATTGCGGCCGCCTATCGGTCCGAACATGCAGATCACGGAGAGTTCCGTGCTGTAAACGTCGATGCAACAAGGAATCTGCTTAATGCCGCACAAGAGGCTGTCGTAGAGAGGTTTGTGCACTGTTCCACGGTTGGCGTTCAGGGGGAAATTGAAGACCCACCGGCGTCTGAGGATTACAGATTTAAGCCGGGGGATCACTACCAGCAATCTAAACTTGACGGCGAACTACTAGCGCTTGATTACTTTCGATCCGGTCTTCCGGTCTCCGTAGTGCGGCCAGTTGGTATCTATGGGCCTGGAGACACGCGTTTTCTCAAACTTTTCCGGCCGATACAACGCGGGCGCTTTGTAATGATTGGGAAAGGAGATGTTCTTTACCACATGACGTACATAGATGACTTGGTGGAAGGATTTATTCTGGCAGGAGAGCGACCCGAAGCTCTTGGCGAGGTATTTACTATCGGCGGGCCTGAATACACGACTATTCGTGAATTGGTTGATGCCATTGCCAATGTACTTGGACGGCGTCCGCCACGATTGAGAGTTCCTTTTCAACCTGTATATTGGGCATCGGTCGTATGCGATTACTTGTGTCGTGCGGTAAATATTAGCCCGCCACTGTACCCGCGCCGTGTGGAGTTTTTTGAGCTCGATCGTGCCTTTTCCACGGAGAAGGCGCAGCAGTTGCTCGGTTATCGTCCCAAAACCGGCCTGCCTGAAGGCCTTGCTCGCACCGCTGCCTGGTATAAAGACGAGGGTTTGATCTGAATGGCTTCAATTACACGGAATTTGGATCAGGTCTGCCGGGAAGCTTACGACCTAATCATCATCGGCGGCGGTATTTATGGCTCGATGTCGTTGCTCGAAGCGTCGAGAGCCGGGCTAAAAGCTATACTGCTGGAGAAAAATGACTTTGGGTGGCAGACGAGTTTCAACAGTCTTCGAATTATCCACGGTGGCCTAAGGTATTTGCAAACTATGCACTTTTCCCGACTTTATGAGTCGGTCACCGAACGAAGCTGGTTTCTAAGAAGTTTTCCGGATCTCGTCAGGCCGCTACCGTGCTTGATGCCGCTTTACCGGAATCTAACGAAAAATCGTCTGACACTCCGCGCTGCGCTACGTCTGAATGACTGGTTAACGCGAAACAGAAACGAAGGGTTACCGCCAGAATTTCAAATTCCAGACGGCCAGATAATTGGTGCGGCAGAAACATCGCGGTTGTTTCCGTTGGCTCGCTCAAACGGCTTACGAGGTGGAGCGCTGTGGTACGACGCTGTAATGCCGGATTCCAACAGATTGCTTATGGAGGTGCTCCGCTGGTCGGCCTGCGCTGGGGGGACTTCGGTCAACTACGTTGAGGCTACTGAATTGCTACGGTCTGATGGAATGGTCAGAGGTGTAATCGCGAAAGATGTTCTGACAGGTAGTGACCATGAAATAGAAGCACCTCTTGTTGTCAATGCCGCGGGTCCGGAATGTCGCGCAGTCGCGCAGCGGTTTTCCGAAGATGAACCAACGCTTTTCCGGCCGTCGTTGGCTTGGAATGTATTGCTTGACCGGGCACCACTGTCCGATGGTGCGGTGGCCGTACAAGCACCGACAGGAAATTCACAAATGTACTTTGCTCATTCACTTGGCGGACGTTTGTTCGTTGGCACAGGACATTCACCTGTCCATGACAATACGGTTTCTGGTCCCACAGAGGACGGTGTGAGTGCAATGCTTGCTGATATCAATCGGGCGATTCCGGGACTAGATGCGCAGCAGGCGGACATCAAGCGTATTTTTTGGGGTCTGCTGCCTGCAAGAAGACCGGGTTCCGTCGAGTTAGCGAGCGACACTGTTATTCTTGATCATGGTCAGAAAGGTGGGCCAAAAGGATTATTCAGCGTATCTGGCGTGAAATTTACAACTGCAAGAAGTGCGGCACGCCGCCTGGTTTCGTCAATGACAGGAATGGTCACGGGTTCTGATAATGCTGGTTTACCTGATCGGCCGACGCCCGCCAAATATGATCTGCACCCTGATAAATGCGGTGAGCGTGCTGAGAGAATCCGCAGAGCGAGAGAAATTATTGACAATGAGGCGCCGAATTCACTGGTGGACCTGCTGATTCGTCGCTGCAATTTGGTTGGTGATCCGGATACTGCGTTGAGCATCGCACCGGATTGCTGTTCCGCTTTCGACTGGAGTGCGGACGAGTCTATTTCCCAAATCGCAGATCTAGCGGAGTTTCTTAAGGCCGAGTGGCGGCCAATGCCGAACTAACCGATGCAGATGACGAAAAAAACACTCAAAGACAGCCTGTTCTCATCATCTGCATTTCGTGGCCTGACCAGCATTGCACTTATTATTGTAGTGCTTTGGAATATGGATGGTGTCGAGCTGATATCTGCGTTTTCGACAGTATCGGCAGCCGGCTTCATGATTGTTGTCTTGATCGATCTGCTGCTTCGGCTTTTGTCTGCGTATCGTTGGCACGTGCTGTTCGTTGCGTTACATAAGTCCTCCCCAATCATGGAGATAATCAGAATCTCGTTTATCGCAGGCTTTCTCGGGCAGGCCATGCCTGGTGTGATCGGGGTTGAGGCGTTGCGTATACACGGGTTGGCTAAAGCGTGCGCCGATGCGCCCGCTGCCTTTGCGTCGGTCGTTGCGGACCGGTTGTTTGGACTTCTTAGTTTGGTTCTCGTAATTTTTGCAGGGTTGATGGTCGGGCCCGATGAGTTGCAGAAAATGGTTCTCGTGCCTGCGGTAGTGTCGCTGTTGATGTTAGTCGTGACCGTGTTCCTGCTGATG
>SMWK01000219.1 GCA_004356895.1 Gammaproteobacteria bacterium | reverse complement strand
GCGATCGCGTCCAGCGCATCGGCTCTCGATGCAACGGAGACGGGTTACGAGGTCGGCACACGTAACATCGTGGATGTGCTCCAAGCGCAGCGGCGCCTGTATGCCTCGCAGTTCGATTATGCAGACTCACGTTACAACTACATCATCGATCTGATGCTGTTGAAACAAACCGCCGGAACCCTGGTGGACGAAGATCTCGGCGACCTCAACGGTTACACGGATCCCAACAACCCGGTTACCCGGCTAAACTCACTACGTGCACGCGTGGATCTCGGTACGCAGTAATTCCCGCAGGCGTTCTGTGGCACCGGTGTTATCTGCAACGACCCGCGATGCAACGGCACCGCGTCGCTTTCGCTCCGCCGTATCCGTAAACAGCGCAGTCACCCCCGAGGCCAACTCCTTTGCGTCGTATACGAGTTGCAGAGAACCCGCATCGCTGAAGGCTGCAACCACGTCCGGAAAATTGAATGTCTCCGGCCCCATGAGCAAAGGGATTCCACAGATTGCCGCTTCGATCGGGTTATGGCCGCCTACGGGGACCAAGCTTCCTCCTATGAACGCCACCTCGGAGACACCATACAGGTACAACAACTGACCCATGGTGTCTCCAACAATCACATCAATCACATCCGAAGCAACATTCGCGCCAGGGTGTTGTGGGGCTGGCGCACTCATGAGTTGTGTGCTGAAGCCCGCTTGCTCTGTAAGTGTGACAACCGCATCTGTCCGCGCTGGATGCCGTGGCACCAACAGCAGACAAGCATCCGGATGTTGTTCACGAATTAATCGGTGAGCCGCTAGAACCACTTGCTCTTCGCCTGAGTGGGTGCTACCCGCAATCCACACCGGCCGGTCACCGAGACCCCAGGTAGCCTGCAAATGCCTTGCTTTTTCCTCATGATCCAACGGCAACTCGACGTCGAACTTGACGCTGCCCAGCACACCAATGCGACTGGGATCCACCCCGATATTGATGAACCGCTCTGCGTGGTTCTGATACTGACACGCAACAAAATGCAGTTGCGCCAACATGCGACGTGTGAGTGATTTCACGCGGTTGTAACCTTTCGCCGAGCGTTCGGATAGTCGTGCGTTTACCAACAACACTGGAACTTCGCGTTTCGATGCCTCATCGATCATGTTTGGCCAGAGCTCCGTCTCCATCAACACGAGAAGTCTGGGTTGAACCGCATCAAAAAACCGCTTCACACCCCAACGAAAATCATAAGGCGCATAACAGTGCGACACGCAGTCTTCCAGCTTCTGACGAACCTGAGCCGATCCAGTCGGCGTCATTGTCGTGACGAGAAAGGGTACCTCCGCGAATTCCTCCGTCAGTTGTCGAATTAGACCGGCGGCCGCAATGGCTTCACCAGCCGAAACCGTGTGAAACCATATCGGTCGGTTCGGAACGCCTTCCGGGACGTGGCCAAAGCGTTCCGCGATGCGTTTGCCATATTCCGGCTCCTTGCGTGCTCGCCAGCGCAGCCGCACGACCACCCAGGGTAACCAACACACCAGCAGAACTTGATAGAGCAACTTCAACATGGACGACTGTTAGTCTATAAAAGAATGATTCTACGCTACGCAACGAAAAAGAGCGGAAAAATGGACCGCTGTGGTGCTTTCGTCGTAGGAATCTTTTCTACCGCGCAGACTCCTCGCCTGTTCTACCCGCTTCTTGCGGCAACGAGGACAAAACTCTAGGCTTGCCGACCGATGAGCAGTTCTCCGCTAGTTGTCACGGATGTAACCATCGTCGGCGGCGGTATCGCTGGGCTGTGGTTGGCAAACCTGCTCTGCGCGCGCGGTTACAACGTAACACTCTTCGAGCGCGGTGGCGTTGGGGGCGAGCAAACGCTGGCTAGTCAGGGAATGATTCATGGCGGTCTGAAGTACGCCCTCAGCGGCAACCTCACTAAAAGTTCCGAAGCCATCGCCAAGATGCCCGTGCGCTGGCGAGAGTGCCTGGCAGGAAGAGGCGAAATCGATCTGCGCGCTCTGGCGCCCTTGTCAGAACGCTATTACCTGTTTGCAGAAGCCTCAACTTTCGGTCAGCTGACTTCATTTTTTGCGAGCAAGTCCCTGCGCGGGCGCGTCAAGAAGCTCAAGCCGACTGACTATCCACCCGCGTTTGCCGAGTTCACTGGGGTCGTCTACGAGTTGGACGACTTTGTACTCGATACCAGTGCCTTGCTGCGCGAGTTACTCGAACCCATCGCAGATCGCGTGTTACATCACGACTTCGATCCTAAAACCTGTTTTCTGGGGAATCGTGCAGTCGGCACGCCAGTGAGGTTGCACATCGGTAACGCCAGGATCGAGACCGACCGGTTGATCCTCTGCGCGGGTACGGCAACACAGTCACTACTCGACGATCTGAAAATTCCGAGCCCGACCATGCAGCTTCGTCCTCTACATCAGGTGATCGTACGTCATGCCTATCCTCATCCACTCTATGCACATTGCCTCACAAGAATCCGTCGGGCGGAACCACGGCTGACAATTACCAGTCACCGTGACGGCGACGGCTGGCTATGGTACCTCGGCGGTCAGCTGGCAACCCGGGGTGTCGACAAATCCACTGAAGAACTATCCTTGCATGCGCGTGACGAATTGGAGGAGTGCGTACCCTGGATCAACTGGGCCGAGGCTCGCTTCAGCACGCTGCGGGTAGATCGCGCTGAGCCAAAACAAGAGAGCGGACAACGTCCGGACGAGGCCTTCGCGCAAACATGCGGCAATTGTATTGTCTGCTGGCCAACCAAGCTGAGTCTGGTGCCGGATCTCGGCGATCGCGTTGTCGAGTTGCTCGATCCACCACGCCACGCCGCACAGGTCAGTTTTGGTTTGTCCAGCGCCAACGTCGCGCCTTTCCCCTGGAGGATGTGAGGTGGAGTACCGGCCACTCGGCAATACGGGAATGGAGGTTTCCTTACTCGGGCTCGGTACGGTGAAATTCGGACGCAACCAAGGTGTGAACTATCCGAAGGCGTTCGCTATTCCTGATGCCGCGAGTGCGGCGGCGTTACTCGACGTTGCACGCGAACTCGGTATCAACCTTCTCGACACTGCTCCCGCCTACGGCACAAGTGAAGAGCGCCTCGGCAACCTTCTCAAGAACTCTCGAGCGGATTGGCTGTTGTGCACTAAAGTCGGCGAAGAGTTCAATGACGGCATCTCGACTCACAACTTCACACCCGAACAAACCGAAATCAGCGTGCACCGATCACTTGCACGCCTGCAGACCGACTATCTGGATATCGTGCTTATCCATTCCGACGGCAATGATCTCGAGATCCTCGATCGCCTCGGTACTCTACAAGCGCTGCAAGACCTGAAACAAGCTGGTCTCATTCGTGCGGTTGGCATCTCTCATAAAAGTGTTGTCGGAGCACAACGCGCTCTCGTCATGGGTGCAGACGTGCTGATGGCCACGCTCAACATCGAGACAACCGCCGAAGCTCAGATCATCGAAGCCGCGGGTAAAGCTAAGTGTGGTGTATTGGTAAAAAAAGTACTCGCCAGCGGATACGGATCGGTTGCGAGTCTTCGCTATGTGGGACAACAGGCTGGTGTTTGCAGCATGGTTGTGGGCACCATCGATCCCATTCACCTGCGGGAGAATGCCCAGATTCTCGAATCGTTGGGTTAAGCGCTCTTACCCGTTTTGCAGGGACTCGACGATCGCACTGGTTGAGCAATCCTCAACCAGACTAAGAACCCGTACCTCACCCCCGTAAGCGACGACTAAATCGGCTCCAACAACTTCGTTCGGGGCATAGTCACCACCTTTTACTAACAATTCTGGTTGTATCGCTTCAATCAAGAGCTCTGGGGTATCCTCGGGGAAACCCACTACCCAGTCCACCGCCGAAAGTGCAGACAGGACTCTTAAACGGCGCTCGAGCGGATTGACCGGCCTGCCTTCGCCCTTTAGCTGGGTTACCGAGGCATCATCATTGACAGCTACGATAAGACGATCGCCGAGCGCGCGGGCCTCTTCCAGGTAGGCGACGTGGCCCGCGTGCAGAATGTCGAAGCAACCGTTGGTGAAAACAATCTTCTGCCCACCAGCACGAGCCTGTTGTACTGCGTCGATCAGTTGCGTGCGTGTGAGGATGCCACGGTCACCGTGGTCCGTGCCGGCTAGTGCCATGGCAAGTTCTGGACCGGTGACGGCGGCAGTGCCTAACTTGCCTACGACGATACCACCGGCGATGTTGGCGACCTGGGCACAGGCCATCGGGTCCCAGCCAAGGCTCATCATCACAGCGAGTGTTGCGGCCGAGGTATCACCCGCGCCCGTAACGTCGAAAACATCTACTGGCCGACCGGGAATATGCTGACGGCTGCCATCGGCCAGAGCGACTGACATGCCTGCACCACCACGGGTAACAACTACCGCCTCGAAATCGTGCGCTTTACACACCTCGGTTGCCTTGCGAACGAGATCACCATCATCGTCCCACGGACCTACCGCAGACGTGAATTCTCCGACGTTGGGTTTTAACAAGTTAGCACCCGCATACATCGAAAACGGCTTGTTTTTGGGGTCGACTACAACGGGAACATTCGCCGATTTAGCCGCTGCAATTAAGTGTTGGGGATCTTTGAGTGCGCCTTTGTCGTAGTCCTGAAGCACAATGGCAGTGGCACTATTGAGATGTTTTTCCACGCGAACTGCGATGTCGACCTGCGCATCAACAGGTAGTTTTTTTTCGAAGTCGGTACGTATTAGCTGTTGTTTCTGGCTGATCACACGCAGCTTCACAATAGTTGACCAATCGGCGATCGTGATGAAATCACAGACCACTCCGGCCGCAGTCAACGTGGCGCGAAGCTGCTGCGCCGCTTCATCTTCACCCACCAAACCAACGAGCGTACAACGTGCGCCGAGGCTTACGATGTTGAGCGCAACGTTGGCGGCCCCACCCGGTCGGTCCTCAATCCGATCGACATCCACGACCGGCACTGGCGCTTCCTGGGATATGCGACGCGCATCGCCAAACCAGTAGCGATCCAACATGACATCGCCCACGACAAGCACGTGAACCGATTGCAGAGAGGGGAGTTTCATGGCGGTTCGGATGGTAACACAGGCCCGCCCTGCTACAATCTGCCCGGTACAAATCCAGACAGACCCTTCTCGAATTTTATGTCGAAGCGCAAACCTCGACCCCATATCTATTCGCCCCGCGTATGGGGAACATGGCTTGCCGTTGGCTTCGCCTGGTTGCTGACCCACTTACCCCTGCGAGTTATGGTGGCTCTAAGCAAGGGGTTCGGTCGCGTCTTTTATCACCTTGCCCATCATCGCCGCCATGTCGCCGAAATCAATTTGAAGCTGTGTTTTCCGGAACTTTCCGACGAAGCCCGAAAGCAAATGGTGAAGAACGTGTTCATCCATGTCGCCGTAGGTGCAGTGGAGGTCATGGTTCCCTGGCTGAACCCCAACCGAAACGTTCACGACCGCTGTACAGTCACCGGCGTCGAACATCTCGAGGCTGCACAAGCCATGGGCCGGGGTGTCATTTTGGTTGGTGGGCACTTTGCCGTCATGGACATCATCTCGCACGCGCTTTCAGAAGCAGTAGACATCGACGTGATGTATCGCGAAAACAAAGATCCAGTATGGGAGTGGTTACAGGTCATGGGGCGCAGTCGCTTTTTCGACGGCGTGATCGAACGTGAGGACGCTCGCCAGACATTGCGTCGGCTAAAGGCCGGCCGCACTATCTGGTACGCGGCCGATCAAGACTACGGACGCAAACATTCTGTGTTTGCGCCGTTCTTCGGAGTAGCAACTGCTTCTATTACCGCGACATCACGATTCGCCCGATTCAACAAAAGCCCGGTGCTGTTCATGAGTCACTTTCGAGATCTCGACACCCTGACCTGGTCCATCAACATCAGCCCGATCATCGAGGGATTTCCAACAGACGACGACGTTGCAGATGCCACACGCATGAATGCAATCCTAGAAGCCGTCATCCGGCAACATCCCGAACAATATTTGTGGATTCACCGCCGATTCAAAACCCGCCCGGAAGGCGAGCCGTATCTTTATTGAGTGACCCGCACCTCGGTCGCTGCCGGTTGAATTATCGCATCCAACCGGCGAGCGGTGGCTGCAATGGAGTAGTTTCGTTTGATATGTTCGATTCCTTGTTTTTTACGAGACTCCAACAACCCAGACTGTTCCGCCGCAAAAACTTCTCTAAGTGCAACTGCAACAGACTTCGCAGTTGCCTCTTCGAAATAGTTACCGATCTCACCCAACACACTACGGGGACCTGGAGCAGGACCCGCCACAACCGGAACACCCGCTGCCATTGCTTCGAGCGCAACCATGGCAAACGCCTCTTTGTCGCCGGAAGGGATGAGCAGTACATCCAGGGCCGCGTAGTAGTGCGGTGCGTCGGTTATAAATCCGGCAAAGTGTATCGGCAGTCCCGCGCTTTCTGACTTAATGACCTCATGCAGCTCGCCATCGCCGATGAACACGAGTCGAGCGCCCGGCATATCCGCTACAGCTTCCCGAAAGCCAGCCACGGCAAGACCTGGTTGCTTCTTATGATGTAAACGCCCCACCACGCCGAATGTAAAACCTTCTCCTGGCACGCTCAGCGCAGCATAGGCATCAACACGTGCGACTCGCCGCTTGGTGGCCCGCGCCCAATCGAATCCGTTGGGAAACAACAACGGTTCCTTCACAACGTGCGCAAGCTCTGCGCGGACCGGCTCCGATACGCCCGCAAATATTACTTCCCGAGACAGAAGCTTGAGTGCCAGTCGTCTCCGTACGCGTTTGAAGAAACCAAATTCGTGCGCCACTGCAACAGTTCGTTTGCTCTTCAAGCTTGTCGCGCAAAACATTCGAAATGCTCGATAACGATGACACAATGTCAAAAGCGGAACTTCTTCGCCGACACACCCGCGCACAGTCTTCTCCAGCTTTTCCGATAGAGTCCGGGTTTGTCTCAGGTCAGTGGCGTTCAGGTAATGGCTGCTACCCCACGGCGTCGCCGCCGGAGGACTCAGGAAGATCGTCAACACCTGATAACCCAAGCTCTCACCTGCCGCCTGGTACACCTTGCAAATATCGAGAAAGGGCGGATGGTCATTGGGACAAAGCTGGACAATGATGCCCTCGCCAGATTCAGCCATCTTCACCCTTGGTAACCAGATAGTCCTCCAACACCAGGTAGTTTAAGTCTGATCCGAAAAACATGTTCAGTGCGTCGCGCGGCGAGCAGACCATCGGCTCACCACGCCGATTGAGCGAGGTATTTAATACAACCCCGTTACCGGTCAGGGTTTCCATATGCTCCAGTAGTGAGTAGTACCGTGGATGCTGAGTTTCCTCGACAACGTGTACTCGAGCCGTACCATCTGCATGCACCACCTCAGGAATTCTCGACTTCCACGCCTCCGCCACATCAAAAGTGATGGTCATGAAAGGCGCTGGATGATCCGTCTGGATGATCTCTTCGGCTACCCGATCCAATACACTCGGGCAGAAAGGTCGCCAGCGTTCGCGAAACTTTATCTGCTCGTTGATACGGTTGGCGATACCCGCTATTCCCGGACAGCCGAGTATGCTGCGCCCACCGAGTGCTCGGGGACCGAACTCCATGCGCCCCTGAAACCACGCCACCGGGTGCCCGGCAGCGAGTAGCTGGGCGGTTTCTCCCGGCACGTCTTCGAGCTTCTTCCAGCTCAATTGCTCACGGCATGCCTCTAACGCCTCGACACATTCAGCGTTCGAGTAGCTCGGCCCCAAAAACACGTGAGTCATCCGTGACAAGCTCTCACCCCGCTCACTCGCCACGTAAGTGGCAGCACCCAGAGAAGTACCTGAATCTCCCGCGGCCGGTTGCACAAACAACTCCTGAACGTGATCCAGCGCAACGATACGTTGATTGAGTTTTACGTTTAGCGCTCCACCCCCGGCGAAGGCCAACCGTCCT
>SMWK01000218.1 GCA_004356895.1 Gammaproteobacteria bacterium | reverse complement strand
CAATCGGGCAAGCACCACTGCCGCCTCTGGCCCTTTGGAAAGCGGATGTTCGGTGGCCATCGTACGCTGGGAAGTGTAATAGTCATCAACTTCGTGAGCCGCATAACTGAAGGCTTCTTGCGCGGTAATGCGCAGATCTTTGTCGATATCCGCGGCGTTGGCTTCAAGCGCTTCACTGAAATAGCGGGCGAACACCGTGGCGTTGCGTTCCTCGCCGCTCCGGGTTGCGGTGATCACCGTGCGCCCGGGGTGTTCGAGGGGAGCCTGCGCAGCGCCACTGGAACTGCCGGTCAGCACGATCAGTTGGCGCTTGGCTGCCACTGGCTCCAGCCAACCAGCTAGATCTGTGGCGGTGAAGTCCGGTCCGGGTACGTTGAACCGAAACCGTTCGCCGTCATAACTACCGTGGCCAACAAACACCAGAACCAGAGCATCGTCAGCAGCCGTGCGCTGGCTGATCTCAGCCAGCGCCGACTGAACGGCGTCGCGATCCGCCATCCCCCCTACCAGCAGAGTAATATCGTTGGCTACTTCGCGAAGATGTTTAGCAGATTTGTTTGCATGATGCTGAAATTGGGTTTCGTAGTCGGAATCTCCGCCTAACCCGGCGACGATGAGCGCATGGGTTTCGGCACTCTGCACATGATTCGAAACAAGCAAGCAGACGCTCGTTAAAATGCTGAAAAATAACGGATGTTTGTGCGCTACCGTCACACTCTCCCCCAGGCGCGTCTGAGCACCCACTCACCGAGCTTCAACAACATGAGCAGTCCGAACAAAGCGGGCATATGCCACAGCGGCAAGAGTTCCACGGTACGAATTCCGCTGCTGGCAAAGGTCAGTGCGGCAGTGAGGCCGGTAACGTCATCGGGCGTCCAATAACGACCACCAGTGGCCTCCGCCATACGACGCAGCAGTGGCTCGTTTTGCACCGGGCGAAAAAATTCCCGGTTCTGAGCACCAGTGCGTATAAATCGCGTGATCGTTTCCTTGCCAGTGGGATCCTCGATGTTGACGTCTACTCGGTATATGCCCGGTGCACTGGGTACGTAACGGGCGGCCAGCACACCCGGCAGGTCGCCAGGCGTCAGGTTTAGTCGGGTTTCCGAGCGGTCGGGGTGTGTTATGACTGCGTTGGCAGCTACATTGGCGGCAGGTTCGAACAGCTTGTTTCTGACAGACGCACGCACCACGATGCCGCCACCGTCCATCGTGAGACTTACGTTCCTCGGCCGTTGCGCCGTTTCTGCCAGTTGGCGAAGTAGCTGTCGCCAGAATAGACCGTGACGCGGGTCGTCCGGAGGCGTACGCATCTGCCAACGCCAGGTGGTCGCTGTGGCCAACACCGCGGTGGTGCCAAGACCATAGGGTTGGGTGACCAGCAGGGGGCTCGGCGTTCCTCCGTGCATTACCTCGAGCAGCGTGGTTGCCGCGGGTTTGAGTGCCCCCAGGCGTTGATAATCGCCCAGTGGTGGCAGGGTTGCCCAGGCGTCCCCGCCCTCCACATCAGCGAGCTGGGTGAGGGGCGATACCAACCCATCCCGGGTGGGACGTACGGTACCACTGACCGGACGGTAGGTGGGCGTAGCGTCACGGTCCAGACTGATCGGCAGCGCTGCCGCGAGAGGCGTCACATCCCAGCCGCCGTCGGTAAGAGACTCGCGACCGGCCAACACCAGAAGACTACCACCGCGTTCGGCCACGAACGATTCGAGCCACACGTGCTGTGTCTCAGTGAAGGACGTGGCTGCAAGGCTGCCAAGTACAATCACGTCGTAACCGTACAGGGTTTCCAGATCCCGAGGAAAGCCATCAGCGAGTTCGTCTTCGTTAGCAACACCCTGGCGATAAGTTTTACGATCCGTGGTACGTAACCAGCTGACAAGCTCCAGCACTTCGTCGCCCGCTACAGCGCGGCGGATAAACTTGTACTCCCAGCGTGGTTCACCCTCGAGATAAAGGAACCGCCTGCGCCGTTCGTTTACGGTCAGCAATCGTTTGATCTGATTGTTTTCCGCCAGAACGTCCCCCGGCGGTGGCGTGAGCTCAAAGGTGAGTTCGCGGATCCCCGTGCTGCCGCTGTCGAAAACAATCTCCGTTCGGACTGTCGGTGTATTACTTGAGAGCCGCACTCTTCGCGCCGCCAGCAGCGATCCACCGTCACGGACGCGTACCACCGCTTCCCCGCTTGCTGTGTGCTCGATGACCAGGCGCGCGGTTACCTGACTCCTGGGGGGGGCGTCTGCCGCGAGTTGCACGTCAGCCAGCTGTACCTCGCCCGGAAGCAAGTGAGGTCCGAAGCCGATGGTGTGTACGGGCACACCGTGGGCAGTGAGGGCTGCCATATTGGCGCCTGAATTGTCGCCGTTGTCGGCACCGTCGCTCAGCACGATAACCGCGGCAAGGGGTGCACCCTTGAAACTATCCAGTACCGATGCGGTAGACGCGATCAGATTGGTTTCGGCCTCGGTTGGCTCTATCGCAGCAGGACCGTGCGCAGCTGTATACCCGACAGTCCTTCGCACTGCCGAGGTGTTAAAAGTAAACAACGCAACCTCCGCCAGATCGGATAGTCCCGGCGTCAGCCTCTGCTGCAACAGGTCGATGGCGGCGTTCAGTCGCGTTTGCCCACCATCGCCTGAAGTGTTCGGGAAACTCATACTGCCGGATGTATCGATGAGCACGGCAATGTTGTTGGCACCGGGTTGCAGTGTGGTGGTTTGCAGCGCCGGACCGGCGAGCAAGCCGATGACCCCCACAGCCACAGCAACCTGCAGACCGGCAATAACCGTACGCTGCCACCCGGCGAGGCTGCGGGTACGAACACCTGTGATTACGCTACCAGTTATGGCGGCAGTAACAACACCCGCGGCGATCAGCCACCACAGCGGTCGGACAACGTTGGCAAACAGGAACGTCCCGGTAGCAAAGGCATCGGCGGGATAGCTGAATAACGTTTCGAACCACATAGGGGGAAACGGCTCAGTGGGTCAGCACGTACGTATAAACGTTCACACCAAGCCGATACGACTTTGTACTGAACCGTTCGAAGTACCACGAACCGTAGCTTTCACGTTCCCAGCCGTCCGCGACGTCGGTGTTGTGGGTACCGATGACCATCAGCCGACCGTCGTCGTCGAAATACCCACGCATGCTTGCATGCGCCAGTGAGCCCGCGGGGTATTTGTGTGCCCCCGGCGGCTCGGAGGTACCCCCCCAGCCGGCGAAGCTCTCCGCAGGAATCTGAGGCATTTCTTCCATTTCGAAAACGGTGTGGAATATGGGGTGATCGATGGATATTTCGCGCCAACGGTTGCCCGGCAGCACGCCACGCATGAAACGTTCGAGGCTCGCCCATTCGGCATCACCCCAGAAATCGTCAACCCAGAGGAAGCCACCGTTTTCGAGATAAGCGCGCAGCGCATCCTCCTCTTCGGTTGAGAAGTTTGCGTAACCCACATCGGACATGAAAATCAGCGGAAAGTCGCCGAGATCATCATCGGTAAGCCGCCGTCTGGTGGGTGAAACCGCTGGGTTCATTCGGGTGAGCTGGCGCAGGCGTTTGGCAAAGTTGTATTCGGCTTGCGGGTAGTCGGTTTCCCATCTGAGCCACACCCGCCCCTCGAATACGTAGTATTCCCGTCCCCTGCCGCCCAGACTGTCGTATTCCACCCGAGTTAGATTGACCTCGGTGAGATCGGTGAAAACGTTCACTTCTATTGTGGAAGGGATTTCGGAAGCGGCGTTTGCCACCAAGGCGAAAAGCGCTTGAGTCAGCAGCGTCAGTGCGGCGATGAGTACTAGGCGCATCAGGTGAGTTCCCGAAATCAGACAGCCGGTTATCGAGACTACGATAGGGTGAAGACTTTGTATAGAAACGGCTGTCCGACCGCTGTCAAAGCAGCACCCACGCCACTTCCAGGGGTTTATTCCACCGTCCGATGGCATCCGCTGTTAGGATGGGTTCCATGGCACATAGACAAGAACAAGAGACTGCAAATCCCGAGGTTACCGAGGTTGCGCCCAACGTTTTGCGGATGCAGCTACCGATCCGCATGCCGGGCCTTGGCCACGTCAACATGTACGCGCTGCTCGACGACAAGGGAGCCGCCGTCGTCGACCCGGGTTTGCCGGGGCCCTTCACCTGGAAGGCGATCCAGAATCGCTTGCGCCAGGCGGAACTGAAACCCAAAGACATCCACACGGTCATCATTACCCACTCGCACCCCGATCACTTCGGAGGCGCGGCACGTTTCGTGAAGGAGCACGGTGCAAAGGTGATCGCACACCGCAGCTTCCGTTTTGGCCTTGCCCAGTCGGTCTCCAACAATTTACCCGAGGTCTCGGTCGAAGACCTCGAGGCACAGCGGGAACTCGATGGGGCGCGCGAAGCCGCAGAGGGGGATGCAAGCGATACCCGGGCCACACCTGGAAGCCCCCATGATCACCACCACGGACACAAGCACCACCACAATCAGGACGGGGCCCACCAGGGCTCGCCAGCAATGGGATGGTGGGGTGGTCCGTCTCCGTGGGGTGGGGAGCGCCCGCGCCCACCGCTGCGCCGACGCCTGCAATGGGGCGTGATGCGCGCCCTGGGTGGTGCCATGTCCGTCCCGGTGGTGACTCACCCAGTCGAGCAGGGCGACCTCCTGAATCTCGCGGGTCGGGAGATGTTCGTGTTACACACGCCCGGCCACACCCCCGATCACTTCTGCCTGCACGACCCGGAAGCGGGTATCTTTCTCGCGGGTGACCACGTGTTGCCCTCGATCACCCCGCATATCTCCGGCATCTCGACCTCGGAGGATCCGTTGCTCTCGTTTTTCTACTCGCTCGATCGTGTCGGCGAGATCTCGGGCATCAAAACCGCGTTGCCCGCTCACGGCCACCCCTTTTCCGACTTGAGCAAACGCACCGAAGAAATCAAGCGCCACCACTTCGAGCGGCTCGACAGGATTCGCGAAATATCTCGTGATTTTGGCCGTCCCGCGACTGTCGAGGAATTCTCGCAACATCTTTTCAAGCGACGCAGTTGGGGTTCGATGGCGGAAAGCGAAACCTATGCTCACCTCGAGCACCTGCGTCACGCAAAGGAAGCCGAGAGCCACCGCGATAACAAGGGTGTACTCCTCTATTTGACGAATTGACGCCGGGACTGTGGCCATGCATATCGGTCGACTATTTGCTGTTGTGGTGTTGAACTGCTGTTTTGCCACGTCCCTCTGGGCGGCGTTTGATCCCGCACAATATCCACCGCACGAACCGCTACCGAGCCGCAAGGCAATCACAGGCGTGCTCGATAACGGCGTCCGCTACGTCATCGATAGAAACCATCGACACGAAAACAAAAATCGAGCAGCGATTTTTGTGGTGGTGGATGTGGGTTCTGTGTATGAATCCGACGGTGAAGCCGGCTATACCCACTTCATAGAACATCTTGGCTTTCGGGGTAGTGCGCGCCACCAGCCCGGGGATGTGCAAGCATTCATGGCTTCCATGGGTGTAGCTGGGCTTTTTCACTCACAAAACGCAGTGACCGCACAGGAGCGTACGCAGTACGTTCTCACAATTCCTGAAAATCCCGATCGATTCCTGGGGAAGGCGTTGGATGTGCTTGCGGCACGCGCGCTCGAGCCGGCAATCACCACCGCAGCCGTCGAAGCCGAGCGCAGCGTAATATTGGCTGAAGAACTCACACGACGCGTTTCTCAAAGCAGCCGCCAGCGATACCGTCTCTTACTCGGCGAACTGCATCCCTATCTGAACCACGATACGGTGGGATTGAGAGATACCATCGAGCAGGCCACGGTTGCCGACCTCAACGGATTTCGTGCAATTTGGTTTCGGCCTGATCGAACCACGGTGATCGTGGTTGGGGACATAAACGTAAAGAAGGCGACACGTCTGGTGCGCACCGCGTTTGGGCGCTACCAGAATCCTGACAGTGACAATCCAGCGCGCCACGTGATACGGGACCCTGAAGGTTATGACGCCGCTGTGGTGGGCGACGAGGATGCCAGAATTCGCAGCGTACAACTCAGCACGCTGACCAAACTGTTGGGTGCAGATACTCTCGCCGAGCTGAAAAGTATCACTTCCACGGGGCTTGCCGGGGCGATCTTGAACGACCGGATCAGAACCTACGCCGATCAAACTACGGACGTCCTGAGTACTCGATACTCGCGACAACGGCTCGCCGCTTTGGTTGTCAGTACGCTATCCATTTCCGTGGAGGACGGGGCCGAATTACGGGCGTTCCGTGAAGTGTT
>SMWK01000217.1 GCA_004356895.1 Gammaproteobacteria bacterium | reverse complement strand
CTGGAAACCGCAGCGAGGCTTTTGCAACGTACCCTGGATCCACATAAAGGCCTGGGCGCCGTGCTGCAGCCCGCACCAAAAACCCCATTTAATCAGGCTGTGCAGGCGAAACGTAGTTATGCCACAGGAGAGATTGATCTGGCCGAGATCAAGGCCCTCGGCAAAAATAAGGAAGGCGAAAACAACGGTGCGACGATCAACGACCTGTTTCTGGCGGTCTGTAGCGGTGGTTTGCGTCGTTATCTTGCGCGCCGTGGGGATCTCCCCAAACGAAGTCTGATCGCCGGTTGCCCGGTGTCCCTGCGACGCCCAGGCGATACCGACATGGACAACAAAGTGACCATGATGCAGGTGACCCTTGCCACCGACGAAGCAGATCCGGCAAAACGTCTCACACGTATCGCGCAGTCAGCTCAGACTGCCAAAGGATTTGTCGCCGATCTTGCAGAAGGTTATGACCCAGACGTGTCTTACCCCGGAATGCCCGGCTTAATGACCCGTGGTGCACAGATGCTGGAGCGTAGTGGCTTGCTCGACGTCGCTGAGATACCGTTCAACGTGGTCGTGTCCAACGTCCCTGGACCTAAGAAAACGCTCTACTCCAATGGCGCGAAAATGCTCACCCACTTTCCCGTCTCGATACCCGCCCACACGATGGGCGTGAATATCACGGTGCAGAGTTATGCCGGGGTGTTGTATTTTTCGGTCACTGCGTGTGCCAGAGCGCTACCCAATCCGTCGGCGCTGATTGACGACATGCTCACCGCTTTTGCGGAGTTGCAGGCGCAGCTGGGGTCTAAATTGCCCATTATGGTGCATGAATCCCGCGGTAAAACAGCCCGAAAAGCCCCAGAGATCGGGACTGAAACAGTCAGAGCCGCCTAACTGCAAAAAATATGTTGCAATGCACAATGCTGTACTGCACAATGCGTTGTGCATTGCAACAAGACCGTTTTTTAGGTCAACACTCATTTTATGAAGAGGAAGCGATTGATGAACCCTTTCGAAACACAAGCTAAATTGGGACGTGAGCTATTTGAGGTCAACACAGCCACGGTCCGTAAGTTTTTTGAGCTCGGCGGCGAAGAGCTGCGCAAGGTCTGGGAACTCAACCAGGAATTTGCCCAAAAACTGCCTGAAGTTCGTGATATCAGCACCTTTGTCGAACTGCAGCGCGAATATGGTCAATCGGTCTGGGCAGGTGTCAAGTCTGCTGTCCAGAGTCGGGGTGAGATCGTGAAAGACGCCGTTGAACAATCCGGTGGTCTGCTCCGCAACGTTTTCAACACGGAGACGCCCACGGAAGAAGTAGCGGTCAAAGCTGCCTAGTACCGGGTAGCGGTTGCAAGGACGCGCAACCACAACGCTTGTCTTAAGTCAAAAGAAGCCTGCGATTCTCCTGGGAATCGCAGGCTTTCTTTTATTATCCTCATACGACTCAGCTGTTTCACGGGGTCGGACGCCCTGCTGCGAACCCCCTGTTCTTTCGTAGGCTTACCCCCGATAACTCGTTTAGTATGAATCTTGTTAGGTCCTTGCTTCTCGCCCCACGGAGGGACGCCAAATGGCGGATGATAAAAACGCAAATCCCGCGACCGACGACATAGCCGAACGAACCGAAGGGGTCGCCGCCAGCAACGCATTCGGCGTGGACGGCAAAGCCATCATGGATGCCTGGGGTATGGTGCTGAATCAGGCGACGACCCAACCGAGGGCCGTATTCGAGGCAGGCCGCAAGTTCGCCGTGGCCATGACGAGCATCTGGTTAGGTTCAAGCGATGTCGATCCAGGTGAAGCTGACGCTCGATTTACCGATGAGGCCTGGTCGGAAAACCCGCTTTTCCGACGTATCGGGCAATCTTATCTCGCGTGGTCGAATTCGCTGGACGATTGGCTCGCCGCTTCAGGGTTGGAAGGCATCGAGCATGACCGGGCGCGTTTTGTTCTCTCTGCCGCCAAAGACGTGCTTGCGCCGGTGAATACGCTGGTCGGCAACCCGGCAGCCCTGAAGAAGTTGCGGGAGACTCATGGCGCTAGTTTCGTCGATGGCATGCGCAATGTTTTCGATGATATCCGCCATAATCATGGCTATCCGGCAGTTGCCGACCGAGGGGCGTTTACGGTTGGCGTCGATGTTGCGGCGACAGAAGGTGCCGTGGTTTTCCGTAACGATCTTTTTGAGCTGATTCAGTACCAGCCGAAAACCGCAGAAGTATCATTGATACCTCTGTTGTACGTGTTCAGCCAGGTGAACCGTTTTTACCTGGGCGATCTCACTCCGGACCGCAGCCTGTTTCAACGGCTATTAGATGCGGGCATCCCGGTTTTTGCGATCAGCTGGCGTAATCCAGAGAAAGCTCACAGCCAGTGGAATCTGGATACTTACGCCGATGGCGTGATCGAGGCGATTCGCGTCATGCGGAAAGTTACCAAGCAGGGCAAAATACATCTGATGGGGTTGTGCGCAGGGGGACTGGTGACCGCGGCGGCCGCCGGAGTCATGCAGGCTCGAGGTGATGACTGGGTGGATACCCTATCACTGTTCGTCAACGTACTGGATTTTCGACCTGGGGACAGCGAATTCGGGCTGTTCGTCACGGAACGATCCGTAGAAGCACAGAAGTCCAGCGTTCGCAGTCGCGGTTTGTTTTCGGAACGTGATGTATTTGAGATGTTTGCGATGTTGCGGATCGAAGAAAACGTCATGAGTTTCTTCCGAGCCAACTACCTGCTGGGAGAAGATCCGCCAAAACACCCGTTGCTCTTCTGGTCGATGGACTACACGCGGGTACCAGCCGAAATGCAATGCACGTTCCTGGATTTATCTCAGTACAACCAGTTGGCGAAACGGGAGATGCGCATTCTTGGTAAACGCGTGGACTTGACCCAGATCGACTATCCCGTCTACCTGATGGCTGGCAGCACCGATCACATCACGCCCTGGCGAGCGTGTTATCGAAGCGCCCAACTATTCGGCGGCAATGTCGAATTTGTGCTGACTAATCAGAATCACACCCAGACGATCAGCAGTCGCATGGACAACCGGCATCTAAAATACTTCGTTGCGAGCGAACTACCCGCAGACCCGGACGCGGCCTTAAAGAGCGCCACCGAATACAAAGGGTCTTGGACAAACCATTGGATCGAATGGCTCGATGCACGTAGCGAAGAGAAACTGTCTGCTCCCAAAAGACTCGGCAGTAAAAAATTCCCCGTGTTGGGTGTCGCGCCTGGCGAGTACGTTCTGACGTAGCAGGGATGAGGCGCAAAAAGAAAGAGCCAGGTTTGCTTGGCTCGAAAGCAAAAGCGTAAAACAGAGGTTAAAGAGTACACTGCAAAACACTTAAAGCGCGGGAGGATCTATGGCGACTTACATCATGCTCAGCACTCTCACCGACGAGGGGCGCAAAACCCTCAAAGAACGGCCTGAGCGATTGAAAGCAGTAAACAAGGAAGTGGAAGCCATGGGGGCCAGGGTCGTGTCTCAATATGCGGTACTCGGTGGGTACGACTTCGTCAATATCATCGAGGCGCCATCCAACGAAGTGATGTCGCGCGTTTCCATCGAACTTGGCGCCCGAGGCACCATCAAGGTGACCACGTTTCCGGCCATGTCGATTGATGCCTTCATAGAAATGCTGGAAGGTACATCCACCTCGGGGAAATAGCGTTTTGCCAACGTACGTGATGCTGATGCGTTACCACTCCGCGGGGATCAAAGCCATCCACGACGATCCCGCTGGCGCGTTCGGGCAGATGAACGAGGCCATCGAGCGTTGGGAGGCAAAAATTATTGGCAGCTACCGGCTTCTCGGCGAGTGGGATCAGTGCACTATTTTTGAAGCACCCGACAATTTCAAAGCCTACCGTGCGACCCTTGCCCAGGAAATCAGCACGTCGGCCGATACCCAAATCCTCCCGGCCATAGACTATGAACTCTTCTCCAAACTCATCAGGCAGGAAGGTGGCACGGTTGGCCCGCACCCCTGGCAGGTGTCTTTGTGGGCACAAGTCGGTCGGCGGCTTTTTCGCTGGCATGCCTACGATCAGCATGTCAGCAAATACTGTAAGCCGTTGACGATAACTGGCGTGGAAAAGTTCGATTCGATAGACGGCCCCTGTATCGTGGTCGCAAATCACACGAGCCACATGGATGGGCTGGTGCTCCATGGTTCGTTGCCTGCGAGGATTCGTTGGAACGTATATTCCGGTGCGGCCGCTGATCGTTGGTTCATCAAAGGGCGCAAAGAGCTCGTCATGCAACCCTGGTACCAGTCGTTGGCCATGGGTACGTTCCCGATACAGCGCGGTGGCGGATCGAAAGCGTTGGACTACCCCAAGTGGCTGCTCGACGAAGGTTGTAACCTCATCATCTTTCCCGAAGGCACCCGTTCGACCAGCCGGCACATGGCCAAGTTTCGCCACGGGGTATCAATTCTGGCACTGGAGAAGAAAGTGCCCGTCGTGCCAGTGTTCCTTACCGGGTTGCGTGCGATGCGCCCGAAAGGCTCACGGGAGATCTTTCCCGGTCCGGCTGGGGCAAACGTGCTCGATCCGATCTACTTCGATGAAGGTACCAGCGTGCCCGATGCAACTTGGCGGATTTATGAGGCGATGAACGTGGTACATAAGCTCGTTCTCGCGGACGGAGACCAAGCCGCCCGGCAGGACCGGCCCACCGCGGTTCCGGCCTGACGGGATCCGTCAGTCGCTCGATAAAGTCGATTCCAACCAATGTAAGATGTCGTTGATTACCGCGTCGCAGTTAATTTCATTGAGCATCTCGTGGCGGCCGTTGGGGTATAACTTGTAACTGACTTTGTCGATGTGCATCCGGTAGCGATCGAGCAACCGCAGCAGATCCCTTTCTTTGTTGTGTACCGGATCCGCACTTCCCGAGAAAATGTAGACAGGCAGCGTGGCGGGAATTCTGCTGATGTTTTTGTTGCGTCGCGCCTCACGAGCGCCCGCAAACAGATCACACAAGCTTCCCGCGCGAAGCACGAAGCCGCACAGCGGATCGTTTGCGTAGCGCGCCACCTTTACCTGGTCGCGAGACAGCCATTCGAACCCGCTCGAGCCTTCCGCGTCGAATGATTTGTTTGCGCTACCGAAAACCAGGCGTTGCATCAAGTTGCTCACTTCACCCGCGCCCAGACGCCAGCGCTCGAAGCGGGCGATGGTGTGGGACAACCAGAGTCGTACGGCGCTACTGATACCGGGTGATCCCGAAATGATTGCGGTGTCCAACACTTCCCCGTGAAGGTAGAGAAACTGTTGGGTAAGCATCGCGCCCATACTGTGGCCGAAAAAAGCCCGTTTGATGTTTGGATGCTGCGAAGCGAGATGCTGGTGTAGCTCATAGGCATCCTGAATCGTGCGATTCCATCCGTCTTCACCCATGTCACCGAGTGCATCCGGTTTGGCCGTCTTTCCATGGCCGCGGAGGTCATTTGCATAGACCGCATACCCAGCCTCAGTCAGCCGGTTTGCGAACTCATCGTAACGTGCCGCGTGTTCCCCCATGCCGTGGGTGATCTGCACAGTTGCGCGAAGCGGACCGGTTGGCAGCCAGCGATAATAGTGAATCAGCTGGCCATCGCTCATGGTAAGGGAGTGGGTCTCCATCTAATCGAGTGATCCATTTGTTAACAATTTCTCGATGGCCCGCGCGACGCCTGCTTCATCGTGCCGCGCAGTCACATAGGTGGCTGCTGCCTTGGTTTGCTCGTCCGCTTGACCCATGGCGACGGCCGCGCCTGCGACCCGGAACATCTCGATGTCATTCTCGGAATCACCGAACGCAAGCACGTCGTGTGGGTCCATGCCCAGGTAACGGCATGCGCTCTTTAGCGCGTCACCTTTACTGGCACTGCTGGAGGTCATCGTCAGGATGACTTTGCCGGTCGGTCCAATGCTATCGAAGAAATGTACGCTATCTGAAAATCTCGGCACTAGCTCATCACGAATTCGCTTGTTGGCCTGTGAGCCTTGAATGGCAGCGACTCGAGGCAACGTCGCATCCGCACCCGTCAACTTAGATACCCAGACCATCTCTTCGGGCATTTGGGAAGGGTCTGGTTCCCCGTCGAGCTTCAGCAAAACCCGATCCTCAACCGTGATCGTCGCAATACATCGTTCCTCATCGCAAAGCGAATACAGCACATCGACAAAATCCGCTGGCAACCGCTCATCAAACACGTCCCGCCCCAGGTCCGGCACGTACACCTGGGCGCCGGAGCAGGCAATCACTGGACCTGTGATGCCGATCTGCTCCGTTATCCGTCGCGCCATCTGCACCCAGCGAGCGGTGGCGATAATGATCTCGTAACCTGCGTCGCGGGCCGCGCGCAAGGCGGTAATATTGTCCGCAGGCAGGTCCTCTCCCACAAGAAGGGTGCCGTCCAGATCGATGGCCAATGCGTGGAAGGTCATGGTTCAGCCTGATTCGATGATGATGTGGAGGGCGCATTGTACCGTTCGACTCGAACCGCCCCAAGCACGTACGGACGGCCAGAGTCCGCATGAAGTCGTGTATTATGCGCGTCCCTTCGCGCCGCCGGCCCGGGTGGTGAAATTGGTAGACACAAGGGACTTAAAATCCCTCGGCTTTACGGCCGTGCCGGTTCGAGTCCGGCCCCGGGCACCAATACAATCAAGGAGTTAACGCGCTATCTTTTCTTTCGATATAGCTTGTTCAACGTAAATTCTAGCGGGGCTACACGGGGGGCTACG
>SMWK01000216.1 GCA_004356895.1 Gammaproteobacteria bacterium | reverse complement strand
CTCTAACACCACAATCGAAAACTTTGCGAGGCCTCAACCAGCCCAGATGAAAATTCCGGCATTCTCATTGCTGCACTCCTGGGTGGGACAGTTGAAATGACTATACTTGAATGGTTGTACGTCAACGGTGACTGCTCATTTGATATTGAAAGTTCGGTGCCATGCATGTAGCGATGGATGCGGCAGTTGTAACGTGTATGACTTTGGGTTGGCTATAGACGTCATGCAATGCTGTAGCGTCATCCGGTTCCTGACGTCGAATCTCTATCGCTTCCATGCATCTCCTCCAAGGGCCAAGACGTGGACCATTCTACGCTCCCGCTTAGAGAGTATTCCAAACGTCTTTTCTAGGGCACTAAACGGAAGTTAATCGAATGACCGCTGTGGAGCAATCTACTAGCCAAACTCGCATGTTTTTCTGTTATTGGCGTTCGAGCGGTAGCTACTTTGAGCAGGGCATCCGGAAGTGCATGCTCTCTTATTGAACGTCGTACCAGATGGGTGAGCTGAACGCGCGTTCCTGGATCGTCTTGGGTAATTCTTCAGGCACATCAATGCCCAGCGCTTTTGCGTCGTACGATGACCACCGCGGGGTTGGAATCTCAAGCGCGCGGACGTAATAAAATGCGTTGTGTGAGGCATCGAAGTCAGGATCTGTCCATACGGCACTCAAGACTGTTGCACCGATGTCGTTGGTGTAATCCAGAGTTGCGGGGTTCACTGTGTTCCCAACATGAGGCGCTTTGTTCGTAGACGGATCGACCGAGCGACTGTCCGATAGAGCAACATCATGGATCTTCTCATTCGAGACACCGCCCACACTCCAGCCCTTGATGATTTGCACGCGGTCTAAATTTGCGCTCTCTAAATCTTTTAGTGCCCAGACCACAAAAGTTGGCCCGGTTCTTTTTTTGCGAGAGGCATCGCTGGATTTCAATTCACCGCCCATTGACACGCCGCCAGCGTACGCTGCATCGATCCACCCTTGTGAAGCCGGGTCAACGCCTTCCATGTTCCAGCCGCCGAAGAACCGGAGTTGAATACGCGGACCCGTCGTCGCCCAGGTCTCCTTGCGCTCAAGCGCGCTGAAAACACCCTCTCTCGTATTGTCGGTCGCCCAGACAGCGGCAAGACCCGAACTACCCCATTTCCGCCCGTCCATCCCGACCACGGTTTCGGTCGCCATTCGCGCTGCGGGGGAGCGATCGGTTGAAATTCGCTCGAAGTTGCGCTCTTTACCCGCCACCATGCCGGTGTGGCTGTCTGATGAGCCAATCAGTCCGAAACGATAGGGGTTAAAGCTGCGGTTGTCCTGAAACTCGAGGCCCGTACGCCATGCGTCACGGACGTAGCCACCCTTAAAGAGGGTGAGGGGTCTGTTGGTGGCAATCCACTGCTCCACCAGTTCAAAGCCTGCAAACTCATCATTGGGACTCAAGCTCGGGTGGGTTTCGGATGTGCCTTTCTTCTGCGTGACTTCCACAAGCAATTCGTTTCGCAAGCGCGTGGCTGCATAGTCCGAGGTAAGCGCACGACCATCGGTGTCCTTGCGGTCAAACATCAGACCGGCGCTGAGATTACTATTGTGGGGAATCGCCATGAGGCGATGCCCGTTGGCACGCTGGGTATCCATCCATGCCCACAGGTCTTCGGGCTGACGTGAGTGCAAAGCCGTGAAAGGAAGCGGTGCGCTGTCACCGGCAAAGATGACATTGCGATGCATGTTGCCGCCGTCGATGCTCGCCGTCCATTCGTAACCAATGAGCGCGGTAAAGTGTCCCGGATCGTTGTGCCGGTTGGCCGCTTCTACCATGCGGTCCCAGGTTCCTTGTTTTTCGCTTGTATTATCCAGATCTGCGATGGGAACGCCGCTGCGCAGAGACTTCGATACAGGAGCAAATGCTTTGATCATATCTTCGCGCTTGCCTGAGGTGACAAGCTTCGCATAGTCGAGCTTCGAAAATGGATGTTCCGGGTCCGCCATGTTCTTGAAGGCGCCCATATATTCCGCGTGGTCGGTCACGGCCATGAAGTCGAGCGGCCGAGACATCTGATGCGTGGTACCGAAGGCTGTTGTATAAGGCTCACCTTTTGCGAAACGGTAGGCTTCATCCGGGCTTGTCCGAACGCTGAAAATATAAGCGTCCATTGACCAGCCAGTGTGAATGTGAAGCTCGCCAAACAGTGCTTTCTTTCCACCGGCCTCCGCGTGGACGGATCCTACGGTCGCTAACCCACCAACCAGAATCAGGGAAGTAGTGATCGACAGTACTGTGTTTGCAGTACGTAGCTTCATTTCATCTTTCCTTTCTTTAATCCGGTAACCCCAGTACGCGCTTGGCCACGATATTTCGCTGCACTTCAGAGGAACCACCTGCTATGAGAAAGCCCCTGCTCAACAACCAACTGCGCGTTGTCTTGAGTTCGTCCGCTTCGAATGTGTCGCCTGTCCAGCCGATACCAAGAGTACCTGCCATGGCGATAATGGCCTCTAAACGACGGCTTTCCAGCTCGCTCGACAGATACTTAAAGGTCGATGTGGCAAAGTCCGGTGTCCGCGAACCCATGCTTGCTTGCGTAGCACGTGCCTTCGTTAGTTGAAAGGCTGCGTCATCCATCTCGATGCGCAAAACATTGTCTCTTGCCACCGCGTCGTCGGGTGCATACTTCTTAAGCGCTGCTGGCAGGTTGCCACCTCGCGGAAGAAATTCACCCCTGGAGACCGATGCGCGCTCGTATTGCAGCAAACGTTTGGCGATCGTCCAACCATCGTTGAGTTCGCCGATCAGATCGTCTTTCGCGGCTTTAGCATCGTCGAAAAAAGCTTCGCAGAATTCCGAGCCGCCATTGATGAGGTCTATGGTTCTCACGGTGACACCCGGTGCATCTAACGGAAACAGCAGGAAGCTGATGCCTTTTTGTTTTGGCGCGTCCTGGTCTGTGCGAACCAGGCAAAATATCCAGTCCGACATATGAGCGCCGGAAGTCCAGATTTTGGAACCATTTACCAGATAATAGTCGCCGTGGTCATCGGCACGTGTACGCAAAGATGCCAGGTCAGAGCCTGCACCAGGTTCTGAGTAACCTTGACACCAACAGACCTCGCCGCGAGCTATCCTCGGTAGGTGTCGCTTCTTCTGAGCTTCTGTACCGAATTCAATGATGGTTGGTCCGAGCATGGCGATGCCACCGCCAAATAGTGGTAAGGGTGCACCAACCTCATTCAGCGCCTCGCGAAAGGCTGCGGCATCGATCTTATTCAAACCAGCGCCGCCGTAGTCTGGCGACCATTCGGGAACGGTGAGACCGCGCTCAACACAAGCATTGAACCACAGTTCGAACGCAGGGCTGGGAATCTTGTGCTTAGTGCCACCCGAATATTTAAGTGGCTTGCCGCGAATTTCCTTGGGACAATTCTGTTCTACCCAAGCGTGAAAACCTTCCATCGTCTTGCTTTCCTGGTTTTTTGTTTAGGTGGTTTTAACCGATGCATTATGTATTTGAATGCCGAGGTATCGGGGTTACCCGACAACGTTCCTTTTTCATTGCAATAATCTCAATCTGCTTCAGACCAGTCTATGCTGCGCCATCGATAACAGCCATCGAAGTATCTTGAGGTCGCTTGCGAGAGCAGCTCCCGCCAAAGAAAGCGGACAAAAAATCCAATGCTTTCAGGCTCGAAAACGGCCAAAAGGAGCCACCGCACGACAAAAGAGTCCATTGTGGATATGGAGGCTAACGTGGGCACCTGGCGACAGCTTAGCGACCAATGGGGCCTAATCAGGCAGTGAGTCCTCCATCCACAGAAATCACGGCCCCGGTCACATAGGAGGCTTTCTCCGAGCAAAGAAAGCACACCACGCATGCACTTCCGGCGAGCTGGAATGCAGCAACGGGCGCAATTCTCTCTGATCAACTCGACGACCTAGATGTGATGTGATGAACATTTCTGTCAACTACATATGGGTACGATGTAACCCACATTCCCCAGATTCTGCACTTTTCCAATGTCGGACTAGTTTAGCCAGATGAACCATAGGAATTTTATGAAACGCCTACTACAGCAAATCCTTCTGTTGAGCCTTGTCATGTCCTCTTTAAACAATGTTGCGTTTGCCAGGGTGATTACGACCGAAGCAGCGTTAGCTATTCAGCAGCATGAAGACTCGATCGAACGTGTTGGTAGATTCCTGATGCGGGAAGACGTCCAAGCGGCGTTGGTACGTATGGGAGTCGATCAATCTCAGGCGATAGAGCGCGTTCAAGCGCTCACACCCAGCGAGCTTGCCCAGCTCGAGCAGCACCTAAACGAATTACCGGCTGGTGGTACGGGTGTTATAGAAGTCATCGGAATTGTTATGATTGTGCTAATCGTCTTAGAATTGCTCGGTGTTACGAACGTCTTTACGAGGTTTTAGTGTTCTAGCGTTTCTTAGCGCGATCGGCTGCGCCTCGGTTGGCTCCCAACAACCACTGAGCGCAATTGCGATCGAGTTGGATGAGACACCCTTTCACCCCCAGACTAAATACATGTGTGGTCCCAGTGCATTGGCCACGGTCTTCCATCGATCGGGACTAGAGATCTCATCCGAAAAGCTAGCTGAGCAAGTGTACGTCCCTGGGCGTCGCGGCAGTCTGCAGATTGAGATGGTCGCCGCTACTCGTCGACATGACCGGCTTGCTGTATTAGTCGATGGGAACCTCCTAGCAATTGTCGATGAACTCAAATTGGATCGTCCGGTTCTTGTTCTGCAGAACCTGGGGTTGAAACGGTTTCCAGTTTGGCACTACGCGGTCGTCATTGGCTACGATCCCGATGATGACAGTTTCATTCTTAGATCAGGAACAACGAAGCGTTTGGTCATACGTCGCTCCCGCTTTGCCCGAACGTGGGCGCGTGCAGAAAGGTGGGCTATCGTCGTACTGAAACCGGGAGAACTTCCCCAAAGCCAGGACGCAGCGACGTATGTGAACGCTGTCGTAGGTCTCGAAAGCACTGGCAGGCTACACGCTGCCTTTAAGGCTTACCAGGCTGGATTAACCCGGTGGCCTTCCAACAATTTGCTGTTGTTTGGATACGGCAACGCCCTCTACGAGTTGGAAGAGATCGAGTCGGCAGCAAAAGCATATCAAGACCTATTGGTGGTCAGTCCCGACTACCTCCCCGCACTAAACAATCTCGCTCAAGTACTCGGCGAACTAGGTTGCAGGAGGGAAGCCCTCGCACTGGTCGACCGGGCTTCGCAACTGGGGGATAGTTCGTTTCGTGGAATTCTTGCAGAAACACGACGATCAATCTCTAGCCGCCCCGACACTGAATGTGGTGTTGTAATAAACCAAAGGCCTGGTCCGTTTCCCCCAGGACACCCGTAAGCTTCATAGTATTCCGAAAACTCTAGCCTTTACTACGACGCCTTATTTCTGAATTGCGCGCCGTCTTATGAGCGTGGTCGGCGCTTCGGCAGGTGTGGGTTGTAGAAACCGGGTGATCGATACAGAATTGATAGATGCAGATCACATGGATCCAACATAACCATCAGCAGATCATGAACCGACTTCATCGTTGGCCATTTCGTTTCTGTTATTTACGTGCGCGATTTTCTGGTCGAAAAAACCAAACCAACGAACACGCCTAACGGCGCAAGGAGGCAGGATGCCGCAAACAGCCTTGCATAGAGGTTCAGCGCTTCAGTGGAAAGACCTGCGTCGTTTACGTACAGAATCTGAAAACCGAATAGCAGTGCCGTACCCACGGCGAGCAACTTGAGCAAGGGGTCCCGGTTGATGAGCGCGAGAACGCAAGCTGGTATCCCGAACAACGGAACCAGAATGACCGCCTCAATGTAAAGCTGGACGTACGAGTCGGAGTTGGATCCAAAAGCGACAACCGAACCCGCGAGAAAGAACAGAGCGTAAGCTGTGAATCTGAATCTGTATTTCTTCGCCATTTGGCTAAATTGTGGGTTTTGCCATCCAATGGCTTTGGCTGCTTCATCGCCGGTGAGGGCCCCATATTCCAGTAGTTTTTTTACGAGGAGATCGATGCTAACGCAATGCTTGGCGACGAGATCCTCCGCCTCGTCAAGACATTCTTGCTTGAATGTATCGCGATGGAATTTCTTGCCTTCTTTCTCCATATAAGTCTCGAGAAAAGAGCATTCCGCATCGATGTCCTTGTTATCGTCGTCGCATCCACAGCCTTTAGTCTCAGGATTCCAGCGTATCTGCGAATGTCGTCCGGCTGCACAAAGGATCGTCTTGCGGCGCCTCCTTTCTGGTTCCGGTAGGTTGGACATGTCGCCATGGTCTGAGAAGCCTTTGGTATTAGTCATCGTGACCCTAACCAGCGGAACCCCCAGCGCCAGCGTAACAACCGCATGACCGGCTTCGTGCTGAGCTATTCGCAGCTTTTCGTTCACCATTTAATCAATCCTGTGGAACGATATACTGTACGCCTAAAACGAGGAGCTTCTCAGTCCTAGCAACAACCATTAGAGTGTCGTTTCTGTGATCCAGGAACAGCAATCTTCCAATACACCAAACAAGTTTAAACGGAAAGGAAAATCGACAACCTCCCGATGGGGGTCAAGCTGGCTTCCTAACAACCCGCTTCCACAACAAGTACGTTATTACGGCGACCGGCATACAGGAAGGAAAGGTAATTTCCTCCCTCCAAATCAGAGTGGAAGAGACTTGTGAACTGAAATGGATTCACAATCAGCACGCCGGCTTTCGAGAAGAAGGTACCACCGAGTTGATGCGGCTTACTCTGGCGTGAGAAATTTCTTACAGCCTGTAAGCCTGTGAAAGTGTGTGGCGAAGTCACATGTATCATGCAGGCGTTGCGCGAAAAATTTGTGCAGACGCATCGAATGCACAATGATTTGATGCGGAGGCGCACCGGTGGAGGCTATCCAACAGTTCTTCGCTGAGCACTCGGCATGATCAGCGTCTTACGCGTTTGATGAAGTCGGAACCTGGGTCAGTTTCGAACCGAACCGTTACTCCGACTCCATTGATCTCAGATTGATCTGAAATTTCTGCCCCTCACCTGTTTCAACATCGATGTTGAAAGAGTCCGGCGCCGGCCGGCTGTAGGTGAGGCTTCGCAATTCTCCAGGTTCGGTCGCCTCGAAACGCACCCGTCGCTCGCCCATCTCGGTAAGTGCGAACGTCTGCGGCATAAGCGAACGCGGGATAAACCCTGGGGAGAACTGGCGAACGCGAAATACCAGCGATTCTCCTTGCTCTTCAATGAAAATTAATTCGATCAAGCCCGTCTCGCCGCCTCCCGTGAATCTGATCAGACACGCCATCGATCCTCCCATTGGTTGAGTCCAGTTCTCCTCCAAGGTCTGCTCACCCAGCGGCCCCGCCCACGATCCGGTCATCCACGCCAGATCTGCCACGCGTCCCGTTACACCTGCCTCGGCAAGTGGCGAAAAAACCTGAGTCATGAGAAAAACGATGCCAAACAGCGCCGTGTGCAATATTCGAATGGTCATTGTGCATCCTCTGTCGTCGTCATCCAGATTTTTCCGTCCACCAGGACCTAGGCGGTTTTCCTCTCGTAAGGGTGATCATACCGGTGAGAACAACTGAACACATAAGCGCTTGAAGAACTCAACGCCAAATCACACTCGATGGAGACCGCGCCGTCGCCCACAGTAACAGTCGTGCTGGTGTCAAGTCCTGTACACCCAGCGCTTGCCTCGCAGAGACGGTTTCTCAATACTCTCCTGCAGGAGGAAAGACGCCATGGCCTACAAGCTGCTCGGGAAGAATTTCACTCCACCGGACGTGATCGCCAAGGTCACAGGCAAGGCGAAGTACGCGGATGATTTTCATGTGGATGGCTGGTTCCTTGCTACCGACGCAGTCGAGAAGATCCAGCTTGTTATCGAGCCGTTGAAGCGCTGACAAAAGGTGCAGAACGTCACGACCGACGGCGTGCTGCACATCCACAGCGGCGTCGGCAATCTCGGCACCTACTCTTATGCCTCCACATCGCGGGTTGCCGCTGAAGTATTGAAGTGCGATTGGGAACGTTGCGTTGTGGAACGAGGCGATAGCCGCAAGGGGTTGCCGTTCAACAGCAACACCTCGTTCACCATGACCCGCACCAACTACGTCGCGGCGACGGATGCGCTTAGGAAACTCAAGCAGATCGCCGCGCGAGATTTCAGTGGGGCAGTCAGCGACTACGATGTCGATGGTGCGCGAGTGTTTCGTATGGACGATCCGTCCGTAGGCATGTCGTACAGGATGCGGGGGTACCTAACAACGATTGAACCCGTCTCTCCGGGCTGTCACACCACTTTACGCCCTGAGTCAGT
>SMWK01000215.1 GCA_004356895.1 Gammaproteobacteria bacterium | reverse complement strand
CTGTTTGTGGGCATCGGGTTTTTATTGTGGTTGCTCGATCTTGCTCTGTCTTCCGAAAGTGGATTTACCGAGGCAGGCAGCGTGATGAGTCAACCGCTGGCGAAGCTCGTCGTGCTTTTTATCCTGGCGAACCTCGTCTATCACATCCTCACAGGGGTCAAACACCTGCTGATGGATTTTCATATCGGAGTTAGTTTCGAGGCAGCGAGTCGAAATGCGTGGATTATTTTTGCACTCACCGCGCTCGCTGTCGCTGCTCTGGGGGCGTGGTTGTGGTAACAAACGTTACCAGTCTCACCCGCAGCGGTCTTGCGGACTTTGTAGTTCAACGGGTGTCTGCTGTGATTATCGGGCTGTATGCGCTGTGTGTGTTCGGTTTCTTTCTAGCAAACCCGAACATGAGCCATGGTGATCTCGTCGGCTACTTCGGTTCGACGACCATGCAGCTTTTCAGTACTGTAACAGTCCTCGCGACCGTCGGGCACGCGTGGATCGGCATGTGGACGATCGGCACGGACTACATCCAACTGCATTATTTCGGCGAGCATGCTACGGCCTTCCGGTTTTTGTACCAGAGCGGTTGTTTGCTCGTATTGTTCGTGTACGCCGCTTGGGCACTGCCGCTTTTCTGGGGACAGTAGCATGGCGCGCATGAGGAAAATGGAATTCGACGGGATCATCGTCGGCGGCGGCGGCGCCGGCATGCGCGCTTCTTTGCAGCTTGCTCAGTCGGGTCTCAAGACCGCGGTTATTTCCAAGGTGTTCCCCACGCGTTCACATACCGTGTCCGCGCAAGGCGGGATCACCTGCGCGATCGCTAGTGATGACCCGGATGACGATTGGCGCTGGCACATGTACGACAGTGTCAAGGGATCGGATTACATCGGCGACCAGGAAGCCATCGAATACATGTGTAGCGAGGGACCGCAAGCCGTTTTTGAGCTCGAACACATGGGGCTGCCGTTTTCTCGAACGAAAAGCGGGCGTATTTACCAACGACCGTTCGGTGGCCAGACAAAAAATTACGGCAAAGGGGGTCAAGCAGCGCGAACCTGTGCGGCCGCGGACAGAACCGGTCACGCTCTGCTCCATACCCTCTATCAGGCTAATCTCAAAGCCAATACCACCTTTCTCAACGAATGGTTCGCCGTGGATCTGGTGCAAAACCAGGATGGCATTGTAGTGGGTGTCATCGCGATCAACATCGAAAACGGTGAAACGGTCTATGTGGCTGCAAAGGCGACCGTATTCACCACCGGGGGTGCTGGTCGAATTTATGCGAGTACAACCAATGCGCTCATGAATACCGGCGACGGCGTCGGGATGACGCTGCGTGCCGGGTTGCCGGTTCAAGACATCGAGATGTGGCAGTTTCATCCGACGGGTATCGCCGGGGTCGGGATCTTGATTACCGAAGGCAGTCGTGGTGAAGGTGGATATCTGATCAACTCAGAAGGCGAGCGGTTCATGGAGCGTTATGCACCTACGGCGAAAGATTTAGCCGGTCGCGATGTAGTCGCTCGCTCGATGATCATCGAGGTTCGCGAAGGGCGGGGTTGTGGTCCGCAAGCGGATCACGTGATGCTGAAGCTCGATCACCTGGGCGCGGATGTGCTCAACAGCCGATTGCCGGGAATTCTAGAGCTCTCCCGCACGTTCGCTCATGTTGACCCCATCCGTGAACCCATACCGGTTGAGCCCACCTGTCACTACATGATGGGCGGGATCCCCACCGGCATAAAAGGCCAGGTCGTAACCCAGGACGCGTCTGGTAACGACGCGTTCGTGGAAGGGTTTTATGCCGCGGGGGAGGTGGCCTGTGTTTCGGTTCACGGCGCCAATCGTCTGGGTGGCAATTCGCTCCTCGATCTCGTGGTGTTCGGAAGAGCTGCTGGAATGCAGATAGAACAGGTGCTGCGCCAGGGCGTGAGTTACCGGGATGCGAGCGACAGCGATCTCGAACGGGCGACGGCACGTCTGGAACGTTGGAATGCCTCGGCAGGTGGCGAATCAGTACCGGGGCTGAAGAAGGAATTGCAGAGTGTCATGCAGAACAATTTCGGTGTGTTTCGTACTGAAAAGCACATGCTGGAGGGAATCAAGCTACTCGAGGAACTGCGCGGGCGCATCGCGCAAGCACAGCTCGAAGACAAGTCACAGGCATTCAACACAGCGCGCATGGAAGCGTTGGAACTCGACAATCTCCTCGAGGTAGCCGAAGCGACCGCAATTGCCGCGGAAGCACGCAAGGAGACTAGAGGCGCCCACGCCCGGGAAGATTTTACCGAGCGCGACGATGAGAATTGGCTATGTCACTCGATTTACCACCCGGGGGAGAAGCGGGTAAGCAAACGGGCGGTAAACTTCTCACCGAAAACTGTAGAAACTTTTCAACCTATGGAACGCAAGTACTAGTGCTGTCGTAGTAAGTACTAGTGCTGCCGTATAGAGGAACCAATGCAGGTTAGCGTATATCGATACAACCCGGACGTCGATGAAGTGCCCGAGATGCGCACAAGCGCGCTGGAGCTTCCCGAAGGCAAAGATCTGATGGTGCTCGATGTTCTGGAGCTCCTGAAGATAGAGGACCCGACACTCTCTTATCGGCGTTCTTGCCGGGAAGGGGTATGTGGTTCGGACGGGATCAACATGAACGGCAAAAACGGGCTGGCTTGTATTACGCCCGTCTCGCAAGTTGCCAAACGGGGTAAGTTGGTGCTGCGGCCGCTGCCCGGTCTACCGGTAATTCGCGACCTGGTGGTGGATATGAGCCAGTTCTACCGGCAGTACGAGAAAGTTGACCCTTTTCTGCAGAATGATTCGCCACCACCCGCCCAGGAACGGCTGCAGTCACCTGAAGAGCGGGCAAAGCTGGATGGTTTGTACGAGTGCATACTGTGTGCCTGCTGTTCGACGGCGTGCCCGTCATTCTGGTGGAATCCTGACAAGTTCATCGGTCCGGCAGGCCTGTTGCAGGCATACCGTTTCCTGGCTGACAGTCGCGATACTGCCACTGCCGAGCGGCTTGCCAAGCTTGACGATCCGTTCAGTGTATTTCGCTGTCGGGGTATCATGAATTGTGTCAGCGTCTGCCCCAAGGGGCTCAACCCGACCCGCGCCATCGGTAAAATCCGCAGTTTGCTCCTACAGCAAGGTACCTAACGGCCGCGACTTACAGACTATAATCAAAGCTGACGAATAGCAGCGTGTTAACGCTGTGCTGGTATGCCTTCGACAATTTGTTGGCGGAGTAGCACGTGTTGCCCATAGGTGGAGGAGCCCTGGATGGCTGAGTCATTTCTCGAACGGATGCAGCGCAGTTCTCATCTGGCCGGTAGTAACGTCGCCTATGTAGAAGAACTCTACGAATCGTTCCTGGACGATCCCAATGCTGTGCCCGATGAGTGGCGAGATTATTTCACGGCTCTTCCTGTGGTTGAGGGTACCGTGCAGGCTGATGTGCCACACAGCACGGTGATCCAGCACTTCGAGCGTCTCGGGCGCAACCGCTTGAAAGCGCGCCCGGAACGAGAGAGCACGCTGGTGCAGAATGCTCATGAGCAGAAACAAATGCGCGTGCAGGATTTGATCTCAGGTTACCGTCACCGTGGTCACAAGAAAGCCAGTATCGATCCGCTTGGCTTGATGGAACGTCCTCCTGCACCGGTTCTGGATCTTGCATATCACAACTTGTCTCGTGTGGATCTCGAAGAGACTTATCACACCGGTTCGTTTCATTACGGCGAAGGGCAGGCGAAGTTGCGCGAACTCGTGGTTGCGCTCGAGAAGACCTACTGCGGTTCCATCGGTTTCGAATATATGCACATCGTCGACGCCGGCGAGCAATTGTGGGTTCAGCAACGCCTGGAGAGTGTTCGGGCCAAACCGAAATTTTCCGACGCGCAGAAGCGGGTGATCGTCGAGCGACTCATTGCGGCGGAAGGTCTGGAAAAATATCTACACGGGCGTTACCCGGGTACGAAACGGTTTGGACTCGAAGGTGCTGAGAGCTTCATACCGATGCTGCACGAGATGCTGCAGCGATTGGGTTCCCACGGCGTGATCGAAACCGTCATCGGCATGGCCCACCGGGGGCGCCTTAACGTACTGGTCAATATTCTTGGCAAGGATCCCTGGGACCTGTTCGATGAATTCGACGGCAAACTACCGGAATCCCAGGGGACCGGGGATGTGAAATACCACCAGGGATTTTCCACCAACATCATGACCCCGGGCGGCGAGATGCACCTGGCGTTGGCCTTCAACCCTTCGCACCTGGAGATTGGCGGTCCCGTCGTCGAGGGTTCGGTACGTGCACGTCAGGATCGTCGCAAGGATTATTCGGGCGACCTCGTCGTACCCATCAACGTGCACGGTGATGCCGCGTTCGCAGGGCAGGGTGTCGTGATGGAGACCTTTCAGATGTCTCAGACCCGTGGCTTTAAAACGGGTGGCACCATTCACATCATCATTAACAATCAGATCGGTTTTACCACTCACCGACAAGACGACGCACGTTCAACCGAATACTGTTCCGAAGTTGCGAAACTCGTGCAGGCACCCATCTTCCACGTCAATAGCGACGATCCCGAAGCGGTTGTCTTCGTTACTCAGCTCGCAGCCGACTACCGGATGGAATTTCACAAGGATGTCGTGATCGATCTCATCTGTTACCGGCGCAGGGGACACAGTGAGGCGGAAGAGCCGATGAAAACCCAGCCGATGATGTACCAGAAGATCCGCTCGCACCCCACCACGCGCAATATCTATGCGGACAAACTCGTCGCCGAGGGTGTGATCAGCTCGGATGAAGCCGACAAGCTCTCAGGCGACTACCGCACGACCCTCGATGAAGGGGGTCATGTTGCTTTGAGTCTCGTGCACGAACCTGATACGAAGCTCTTTGTGGATTGGGGTCCCTACCTTGGCCACGATTGGAACGTGCCGAGCGACACCCGTGTAGATGTCGCCAAGTTCAAAGATGTTTCAGAGAGGCTTTCCCGGTTGCCGGATGGTTTTGTCCTGCAGCGCCAGGTACAGAAGATCATGGAAGATCGGCAGAAAATGACGGCAGGCGAGTTGCCGATCAACTGGGGACATGCGGAAGTCATGGCTTATGCGACACTCCTGGACGAAGGTAATGCGGTACGCCTCACCGGGCAGGATGTTGGTGTGGGAACTTTCTCGCACCGCCATGCGAGCCTTTATGACCAGCGCGACGGCAAACGATTCATCCCGCTGAACTCTATATCCGATGATGTGAACTTCGACCTTTACGACTCATTGTTATCCGAAGAAGCGGTGTTGGCGTTCGAGTACGGTTATGCAACCACCACCCCGAGTGTACTTGTCATTTGGGAAGCTCAATTCGGAGATTTTGCGAACGGTGCGCAAGTGGTGATCGACCAGTTCATCTCCAGTGGCGAGATAAAATGGCAGCGTCTTTGTGGGCTGTGCCTGTTGTTGCCACACGGTTATGAAGGCGCCGGTCCCGAACATTCGTCAGCCCGGCTGGAAAGATATCTGCAGCTGTGTGCGCAGCACAACATGCAGGTCTGCGTGCCAACCACACCAGCTCAGATGTTCCATATGTTGAGACGCCAGGCAATTCGTCCCTCGCGGATGCCATTGATAGCGCTGACGCCCAAAAGCCTGTTACGGCACAAGCAGGCGGTATCCACGCTGGAGGAGCTTTGTGAAGGGTCTTTCCAGACCGTGTTAGGGGAGGTTGATGACCTCGATGCAGCGCAGGTGGATAGGGTGGTTCTGTGTAGTGGCAAGGTTTATTACGACCTGTTGGAGACGCGTCGGGAACGGGAGGCGAACAACGTTGTCTTGATTCGTCTGGAGCAGCTTTATCCGTTCCCGGAGGCCGCACTCGGTGAGGTGATTGGACCTTTCAAGAACCTCAAAGAAGTGGTCTGGTGTCAGGAAGAACCAATGAATCAGGGCGCCTGGTACGGCAGCCAGCACCACATGCGCAGGGTCATACTGCGCCATGATGATTCGTTGTATATGGCGTATGCCGGAAGAGAGGCCTTAGCCGCTGCGGCAGGCGGTCACGCTGGTATGCACATCGAACAGCAGCACCGCCTCGTTGAAGACGCATTGTTCGAGTGATGGCTCGGGTTCAATGGTTACAACACGAAACGCGGCCGATGGTTTAAAACTGTTAGAGGGTCTATATCGATGACCATGGAAATCAAGGCGCCTGCCTTTCCCGAATCTATTTCCGAGGGAACCGTCGCCGTCTGGCACAAGAACCCGGGCGATTTGGTTGAACGCGATGAACTCCTGGTTGATATCGAAACCGACAAGGTTGTGCTCGAGGTGGTTGCACCCGCTAACGGACGGTTGAGCGACGTCGTCAAAGATGAAGGTGACATCGTGTTGAGCGAAGAGGTTATCGCCCATTTTCAGGAAGTAGAAGCCATAGCCTCCGTACCAGGTAGCGCCTCAGCAATGCAGCCGCAGATTGTCCCCGCCGTCACCCCGCCCGACCCGGTCGGTGAAGTAAGTGCCAGTCCCGCCGCGCGGAAACTCGCCGAGGAGAATGGGGTAGACCTCAACCAGGTCATCGGTTCAGGCAAATCGGGCCGCATTACCAAGGATGACATTGCTAAAAGAATGGCGGCAGTTACGCCATCCGTACCAGACACCGGACTTGCTGCAAACGTCGCGCTCGTCGCTGCAATCGACCCTGGTGAAGTTAGTCGGGCAGGTGGTGAGCGTGTTGAACGGCGAGTGCCGATGACCCGGTTGCGTGCAAGCATCGCCAAGCGGCTGGTCGAAGCTCAACACAATGCGGCGATGTTGACCACCTTCAACGAGGTCGATATGTCGCCGGTCATGGCGCTCAGACGAAAGTACCAGGATGAATTTCAGGCCCGCCACAACGGGACGAGGTTGGGTTTCATGTCGTTTTTCGTCCGCACTTCGGTGGAAGCGCTCAAGCGTTTTCCTTCGGTCAACGCATCGATAGACGGCAATGATATCGTCTACCACGGCTTTTATGATATTGGCGTTGCAGTAACCACCGACAGGGGACTTGTGGTCCCGGTCGTGCGCGATGCCGATGCGCTGAGCCTCGCGCAGATCGAAGATCAGATTAGCGAATATGGGGTCAAGGCACGCGATGGAAAGCTCTCCATCGACGAGATGACCGGTGGCACGTTCACGATCTCGAATGGGGGAGTATTCGGTTCTTTGTTGTCGACACCCATTCTCAATCCACCACAGACTGGCATTCTTGGCATGCACAAGATCCAGGAGCGGGCGATGGTAGTTGACGGTGAGGTCGTCATTCGGCCGATGATGTATCTGGCGCTGTCATACGATCACCGCCTGATTGACGGTCAGGAAGCGGTAAGGTTTCTAATAGCCATCAAGGGACTATTGGAAGATCCCGCGCGAATTCTTTTGGAACTTTAACTATGAGCGATAATTTCGACGTGGTCGTCATTGGGGCCGGCCCTGCCGGATACGCAGCAGCCATCCGTTGCGCGCAACTCGGGCTCAACACGGCCTGCATCGACAAATCGCTGGGCAAAGATGGTAAACCGGCTTTCGGGGGCACCTGCTTGAACTGGGGATGTATCCCCTCCAAAGCTCTCTTGGATGCTTCTTATAAATACCTGGATGCGAAAGAACATTTCTCTGAGATAGGCATAACCGTCGAGTCGGTTGGCATCGACGTGCCTAAGATGATCGCGCGCAAGGATAAAGTTGTTAGGGGAATGATCCAGGGCATCGCGGGTTTGTTCAAAGGAAACGGTGTGACGGGGTTGACGGGTACGGGTAAGTTGCTTGCCGAGCGCCAAGTGGAATTTTGCCCACACGAGGGCGACGTCACCATCCTGCAGGCAAAACACGTCATCCTCGCCCCGGGATCGGTTCCGGTCGAGATCCCACCGACGCCCATTGACGACGATCGTATTGTGGACTCCACCGGTGCGCTGGAATTCACTGAGGTGCCGGAACGCGTCGGGGTCATTGGCGCCGGGATAATCGGGCTGGAACTTGGCAGTGTATGGAGCCGCCTCGGTTCCAAGGTCGTGGTACTCGAGGCGCTCGAAGAGTTCCTGCCAATGGCCGATCAGCGTATCGCCCGCGACAGCCTGAAGATATTCAAGGGGCAGGGCCTCGACATCCGCCTCGGAACGCTGGTGACGGGTTCCGAGGTAACTGACCAGGAAGTTGTGGTTTCGTATCAAGACAAGGAAGGCGAGCAGACCGTTACTTTCGACAGGCTCATCGTAGCCGTCGGCCGCAAACCTTATACAGAGGGCCTGTTAGCGCCTGACAGTTGCGTAGATCTCGATGACAACGGCTGTGTGAATGTTAACGAACTCTGTGCCACAAACGTGTCCAACGTTTTTGCCGTGGGTGATGCCGTGCGTGGACCGATGCTGGCCCACAAAGGTACCGAGGAAGGGGTCATGGTGGCCGAGCGCATCGCTGGATTCAAACCCCTGGTCAATTACGCGACTGTTCCGTCGGTTGTTTACACCCATCCTGAGATTGCCTGGGTTGGCAAGACCGAACAGGAGGTCAAAGCGAGTGGCGAAAGTTACACCGTTGGCCAATTCCCGTTCTCGGCGAGCGGCCGGGCACAAGCCGCCAATGATACCCAGGGGATCGTGAAGGTGATCGCGGATACCGAAACCGATCGAATTCTCGGTGTCCACGTGTTGGGCCCGCAGGCGTCCGAAATTGTCGCACAGGCCGTAATTGCAATGGAATTTGATGCGAGTGCAGAAGATCTGGGGCTGACCATGTTCGCCCACCCCACCCTGTCTGAGGCGTTTCACGAAGCGGCGCTGAGTGTTGCGGGACACGCGATCCACATGGTCAACCGCAAAAAACGAAACTAACAGAACTACAGGAAGAGCATGAACTTACATGAGTATCAGGCGAAAGAACTATTCGCCGATTACGGCTTACCCGTTTCCGTCGGGCATGCAGTTGATACCGCCGATGAAGCAGTAGCGGCTGCTCAAGAGATCGGCGGTGAGCGCTGGGTGGTTAAGGTGCAGGTACACGCAGGTGGGCGTGGCAAAGCGGGTGGCGTCAAATTGGTCGACTCTCTCGATGAGGTGCGGGCCTTCGCAGACAGCTGGATCGGCAAGAATCTCGTTACCGCGCAGACCGACAAGCACGGCCAACCGGTGAGCAAGATCTACGTCGAAGCCTGCGCGGACATCGATCGGGAACTGTATCTTGGTGCGGTAATTGACCGTAGTTCTCGACGCGTCGTGTTCATGGCGTCCACCGAAGGTGGTGTCGAAATTGAAAAGGTTGCCGAAGAAACGCCGGAGAAAATCCTCCGTGCGACCATTGATCCCTACGTGGGTGCACAGCCATACCAGGGTCGTGAGTTGGCATTTCAACTCGGGATGAAAGGTGATCAAGTCAAACAGTTTACGAGTCTTTTCATGGGGTTATCGAAACTATTTGAGGAGTTAGATTGCTCTCTTCTGGAGATCAATCCGCTCATCGTCACCAAACAAGGCAACATCCACTGTCTGGACGCTAAAGTTTCTATCGACGGGAACGCGCTTTATCGTCAGAAACGACTTGCTGCAATGCACGACCCGAGTCAGGAAGACGAACGGGAGGCTGAAGCGGCGGCATTTGAACTCAGCTACGTTGCGCTCGACGGCAATATTGGCTGCATGGTCAACGGTGCCGGGCTTGCTATGGGTACGATGGATCTGGTGAAAATACACGGGGGTAATCCAGCGAATTTTCTTGATGTTGGGGGCGGTGCGACGAAGGAGGCAGTTGCCGAAGCGTTCAAAATTATTCTCTCGGACAGTAACGTCAAAGCGGTGTTGATCAACATCTTTGGCGGTATCGTCAGCTGTGCAACGATTGCCGAGGGGATTATCGGCGCAGTGGAAGAAGTTGCCGTGCAGGTACCCGTGATCGTGAGGTTTGAAGGTAACAACGCAAAACTTGGCACCGCAACACTTGCCGCAAGCGGTTTGAACATCATCGCAGCCGAAAGCCTGAACGATGCCGCCGAGCGCGCGGTCGCAGCGGTGGGGGCGCAAACATGAGCATCCTCATCGACAAAAACACCAAAGTACTCTGCCAGGGTTTGACCGGTTCTCAGGGCACGCTGCATAGCAGGCAGGCCATTGACTATGGTACGCACATGGTGGGTGGGGTCACTCCGGGCAAAGGCGGTAGCGAACATCTCGGCCTGCCGGTATTCGATACCGTACACGAGGCGGTGGAAGCCACCGGCGCGACTACCTCGGTGATCTACGTACCGGCTCCGTTCTGCAAAGACTCCATTCTGGAAGCCGTCCATGCTGGCATTACTTTGATCGTGTGCATCAGCGAGGGCATTCCCACGCTCGATATGCTCACCATCAAAGCCAAGCTCGATACGACCACGACGCGTCTGGTTGGTCCGAACTGTCCGGGGGTGATTACCCCGGGGGAGTGCAAGATAGGCATCATGCCCGGGGAGATTCATCTGCCTGGAAAGGTGGGTATCGTTTCCCGGTCCGGCACGCTGACCTACGAGGCAGTCAAACAGACGACCGACCGGGGTTTTGGTCAGAGCACGTGCGTTGGCATCGGTGGCGATCCGATTCCTGGGAGTCATTTCATCGACATCCTCGAACTTCTCGAGGAAGATCGTGCAACCGAAGCCATCGTGATGGTCGGGGAAATCGGTGGCACGGCGGAAGAGGAAGCTGCCGAGTTCATTCAGTCGAACGTGAACAAGCCCGTTGTCGCCTATATTGCCGGGGTAACCGCACCACCGGGCAAGCGTATGGGCCATGCGGGTGCGATCATCGCCGGTGGTAAAGGAACAGCCAAGGACAAATTTGCTGCTCTCGAAGCGGCTGGTGTCAGGACGGTCAAGAGCCTCGCACAAATCGGCGACGCGTTGGCGGAAGTGACGGGCTGGTCTTGATTTCCTCTGCGCGCATCGCCATATAGACGCCCATCAACAATAAAAGGTTACCGAGGTTCGCGAGCGAATCAGGTATCGCGTATGGCAGAACAGAAAACGTCCGAAACCTTCGGTTTTCAAACTGAAGCGAAACAGCTTCTGCAGCTGATGATCCACTCCCTGTATTCCAACCGGGAAATTTTCCTGCGCGAACTCATCTCCAATGCATCTGACGCGATTGACAAGCTCAGGTTTCGTGCGATCGCCGATCCGGAACTGGTGGCCGACGATGCGGATTTCCAGATAACCATCGATTTGGATGCAAAAGCGAACACGATAAAAGTCACCGACAATGGCATCGGTATGACCCGCGAGGAAGTCATTGATCAGCTCGGCACCATCGCG
>SMWK01000214.1 GCA_004356895.1 Gammaproteobacteria bacterium | reverse complement strand
CGATGTGCTCGTGCTGAACATCAACCACGAACAAGGCATCGGGCAGACCACCCATGTCCTTGATACCGCCGAGGCTGCGTTCGAGTTTGTCCATCAACCGGCTTTTCTGCAGAGCTTCTTTTTTAGTCAACATCTCGAACGTGCCATCTGTCGCCTGAATCTCGAGCTCTTTGAGTCGCTTGATCGATTGGCGAATGGTTTTGTAGTTGGTCAACATTCCGCCGAGCCAACGTTGATCAACGTACGGCATGCCTACGCGTTTCGCCTGTTCGCTGATCACCTTTGTTGCCGCACGTTTGGTGCCGACGAAGAGAATTTTGCTCCCTCGAGTCCCTAGGTTGCGTAACTCGAGCAGCACCGCGCTGAATGCGGGAACGGTTTTTTCGAGGTTGATGATGTGGATTTTATTGCGGGAGCCGAAGATGAACGGCGCCATCTTGGGATTCCAGAAACGAGTTTGATGGCCGAAGTGCACGCCGGCGGCCAGCATATCGCGCATACTGATTTCATTCATTAACTATCTCCGGGTTGCGCCTCCGTGACCCCCATGCTTCAACCAGACAACTAAGGTCCAGCACCCGGAAGCATGTGTCGGGACACGTGAGAATTATTTAACGGGTACCTCGCTCAAGGCCAGGTATCCAACTAGTTCGCTTTAGTACTGAAAAAATAAGCCGCTCATGGCTGAATTCTAGCTCTCTCGCGGAAAGTAGCCGGTTACACTACGGCTACACTCACAGGAAAGCATCCAGGTGTTACCCAAAGCGGCGCGCTTTATACCATAATCTGTTTTTCGCCGAAACTTTTACCAGCTTTATGAGAAAGAGGTCTGGAACATGGTCGCCAAGCTCAACACGGAAGAGGAAATCGCAAAAATGCGAGTCGCCGGGAAATTGGCGGCAAGTGTTTTGGATATGATCGGAGCCCATGTGCGTCCTGGCGTGTCGACCGAAGCACTGGATGAGATTTGCCATAACTTCATCGTCGACGAACTGGATTGCACACCGGCACCGCTGAACTACAGCAGCACCCCGGGGCAGACACCCTTTCCGAAATCGATCTGTACATCGGTCAACCACGTGGTGTGCCACGGGATTCCTGCAGCAAAGAAGATTTTGAAAAGCGGCGACAGTCTAAATATCGATGTCACGGTAATCAAAGATGGTTATCACGGCGACACCAGCAAGATGTTTTTTGTGGGCAAACCCAGTGTGCTCTGCGAGCGCCTCGTGCGGATAACTCAGGAGTGTCTCTACAAGGGCATCGAAGCGGTGCGGGCCGGTGCCCGACTCGGTGATATTGGTTATGCGATACAAACCTATGCGGAGCGCAATCACTTCTCGGTCGTGCGGGAGTTCTGCGGCCATGGCATCGGACGGGTCTTTCACGATGAACCGCAGGTGGTTCACTACGGTCGTCCGAACACATTGATTACATTGGAAGAAGGCATGTCGTTTACGATCGAACCCATGATCAATGCGGGGAAAAGACACGTCAAGATCCTACCCGACCGTTGGACGGTCGTAACCAAAGATCACAAGCTTTCAGCCCAATGGGAACATACCCTGCTTGTTACCACCGACGGTTGCGAAGTACTCACACGACGCAGCGATGAGCCATTCGGGTGAGCGAAAGACAATTCCTGAGTAACCCGCCAAATGTCGCGGCTACTACACCCAAAGAAAAATTGGCCAGACACGACGCAGAGCTCGCTACCTGTTACTGGAAAAACGAGGATGTGCTGGTCCTCATCGAAAAAAGATCGAACTTCTTCGACGAGTTGCTGCGTGAAACCTGGCTTCGCATCATGCCGGAAAAAGCCCAGCAGCGACTTTCCCTCTATGCCGTCGGCGGATACGGGCGACAAGAACTATTACCCCATTCGGATATCGACCTGCTGATTCTAGCCTCCAGACCGAAAGAGTTTCAGAACGAGATCAGATCCTTCCTTCATTCACTCTACGACCTGAATGTAGAGGTCGGTCACAGCGTGCGGCGGCTGAGAGAATGTCGGCAGGAGGCACTGCGAGACATCACGGTAGCGACAGCAATGTTCGAGCGACGCCTCCTGATAGGGCCCGAGAAGCTCGAAAAAAAACTGAGCCGGGTTCTTGCCTCATCACAGCTGTGGCCAAGCGATGCTTTCTTCAAAGCGAAACGCGACGAGCAGGAATTACGTCACAAACACTTCGACAACGTCGAATACGGACTCGAACCCAACATCAAATCCTCTCCCGGCGGATTGCGCGACCTGCAGACGGCGATGTGGGTTTTCGACCGGAAGTTCGGCACAACCAATCCTGATGCACTCGAAGAGCTAGGTATGCTGACGCATCAAGAGAAGGATTGGCTAATCGACGGTCGACGATTCCTGTTATGGGTTCGTTTCGGATTGCACTTGCTCGTGAAACGCAAAGACGACAGATTACAATTCGAATTTCAACGCTCCCTCGCGCAGCGTTTGGGATTTGTCGACACAAGCGCACGCCTCGGCGTAGAAAGGTTCATGCACCATTATTATCGACACGTTCTGGCACTGCGCGAAGTCAACGACATCCTCCTGCAACACTTCGACGAATCAATTCTGCGCGCCAATGAAAAACCCAAGCTCGAACCAATCAATGAACGTTTTCGAATTCGCAACAACTATATAGAGACTTGCAACGATGATGTTTTTCACCACCAACCCAGCGCTCTGCTGGAGATTTTCGTCATCATGGCAAACCGAGTGGACATCGCCGGAGTTCGCGCGCGCACCATTCGCTTGATTCGAGATTCGCTGCATCTCATCGACGATGATTATCGCCACAACCCTGAGAACACGAAGCTTTTTATCGACCTGTTGAAGGCACCCCATACCCTCGTCTCCCAGCTGACCCGAATGCGTCGGTACGGTGTACTCGGTCGCTACATACCCGAGTACGGTGAGGTTATCGGTCAAATGCAGCACGATCTTTTCCATATCTACACCGTCGATGCTCATACGATGATGGTCATTCGTTTCATGCGACGGTTTCACTACCGTTCCATGCAAGAACACTTCCCAGTGGCCTGTCACTGCATCAAAAACATTCCGAAGATCGAACTCATCTACATTGCAGGGTTGTTTCACGATATCGGTAAAGGTCGTGGCGGAGATCACTCCACCCTAGGAGCCCACGATGTCAGGGCTTTCTGCCAACGTCACCAGCTCGGGGACGCAGACACCGAACTCGTCTCCTGGCTCGTCCGCCAGCATCTGCTGATGTCGAGCACGGCCCAACGTAAAGACATCTACGACCCTGACGTGATTCATGAGTTTGCATGTGAAGTGAAATCCGAGATGCGCTTGGATTATCTCTACGCGCTCACGGTAGCGGATATCAACGCCACTAATCCCACCCTGTGGAACAACTGGCGCGCCACTCTAATGCGTCAGCTCTACGGGGAAACCCGCAAAGCGTTGCGCCGTGGCCTCGAATCGCCCGTCGACAAGCAAACCAGTATCCGTGCCTGCCAGGAGAGCGCACTGGACAAGCTCATTGCGCAGGGCATGGCAGCCTCGGAAGTGGAAACAATATGGGAGATCCCCGGCGATGAGTTTTTTCTGCGGCATACTCCGCGCTTGGTAGCTTACATCACCCACGCCATGCAAAATCACGATGTAGACACGGGCCCGCTCGTAGAATTGCAGGATCTGAAAGGCCAGGTCTCGGATGAAGGCGCAACAGAGATCTTTCTCTACACCCGGGATCAGCCGAATCTTTTTGCCGGAAGCGTCGTTGCGCTCAACCAGTTGAACTTGTCTGTCTTCGAAGCCAACATTCACACATCAGCCAGTGGGTTATGTCTCAACACGTACGTCGTACTCGACGAGTCGGGATCACCCATCGCCAGGAACCCCGCTGCTCGCACCCGTGTACAGAACCAGCTCGCAAAGCTGCTCACCCAACCCGATAGCTTGCAGAAAATTGTGCATCGACGTTTACCCAGACAGCTCAAGCAACTCACCCGGCGGACCCAAGTTCACCTCAGCAACCCGATGGGAGCCAATTACACCGAGTTGACGATTATCGCATCCGATCGTCCTGGACTCCTGGCCAGTATCGGCTTGTTGTTTCTCGAACTCGGCGTCACGGTATTGAGTGCCCGCATCGCTACGTTGGGTGAGCGGGTCGAAGATGTTTTTTACATTCTCGACGCCAATGGCCATCTCATCGATGACAAAGAACAAGCTTACACGCTAGAAAATACCCTGCGGCAGCGGCTGGATTCGCAAATTACTTTGGGTGTCAACCGCAATGAATCCATACCTTGATCGATTGCAGGCATATCCCTTCGAGCGGCTCGGCGCGTTGCAAGAGGATATTACTCCCAACCCGGCCTACAAACCTGTTGCGCTGTCGATCGGTGAACCCAAACACGCGCCACCCCGGTTTGTTCTGGATGTGCTCGCAGACCGAGCGCGTCTCGAAATCGATCTGTGCGCCTACCCAGCGACCAAGGGGACGCTCGAACTGGGCGAAGCCATAGCTGGCTGGCTACAAAGACGATTTGCCGTTCATGTGGACCCCGAAAAGCAAATTCTGCCGGTTGCTGGCACCCGCGAGGCTCTGTTTTCATTTGGCCAGGCAGTCTTGAGCGGCCGTGCTGATGCGCTGGTTGTCCTACCCAACCCTTTCTATCAGATATACGAAGGCGCCGCCCTGCTTCGGGGAGCCGAGCCGTACTTCATCGCCGCCCGCCGGGACCAGGACTATCAATGCGATTTCCAAGCCGTAAGCGACGATGTGTGGGCGCGCTGCGAGTTGCTTTATCTATGTTCCCCGGGCAATCCCACTGGCATAAACCTCGGTATGGAAACCCTTGGCTGGTTGATCGAACAAGCGGAACGTTTCGATTTTGTCATTGCGGCCGATGAATGTTATTCGGAAATATACCTCGACGAAAACGAGCCGCCCGTCGGTCTGCTGCAGGCGGCAAGCGCAATCGGGAACAGCAACTTTCGCCACTGTGTGGTATTTCACAGCCTCAGCAAACGTTCAAACCTCCCAGGACTGCGGTCCGGGTTCGTGGCTGGCGACGCCGACATTCTCGCGAGCTACTACCTCTACAGGACCTACGAGGGTTGCGCGCTCCCCAATCACGTCCAAGCAGCTAGTATTACCGCCTGGTCCGATGAGGCACATGTCATCGAGAATCGAGCGATCTACCGCGAAAAGTTTCTCGCCGTCGCACCCATCCTCGCTGAGACTTTTGACGTCCGCCTTCCCGCGGGAGGATTCTACTTCTGGTTGCCAACGCCCGAAGACGACCAAACGTTCACCCAACGTCTTTTTGCCGAGCGCAACATTACCGTTCTACCCGGGTCCTTCCTCGCACGCACCGTCGACGACGAAAACCCGGGTAAAAACCACATACGGGTTGCCTGGGTAGCGCCTTTGCAGGACTGCATTACTGCGGCGCAAACCATCGCGGATTGGCTCGGAGCGTAGTCTTGTTAGTTCCTGTCCAGAAACTCTGGTGACCGATGGCAACCGGATGAAGGCTGCTGAATGCCAGATTCGAGTATTTTATACTAGGGAAAAAGTCTTCAGGCTAACTTTTACGAAAACTCTATCGACGCTCGAATACTGTACTCAGTAAGCGTTGCAATCGACTTATCGTCCAGACACATCACCTATTTTCTTCCAACTGAGCTGATCAATCCGAAAACCAACAAAACCGAAGCGCCTACCCGAGTAGCACCCCGGCCCTCAAGCTGGTAGCGTAGCCGCCCCAATTTTTGAGGATCGGCCGACATGAGCGAGGTGTTTGCGTTCGCTATTGGCACCACTGTCGAGAACCGCAGTGGCGATGTCATCGACTGCTTTTTTCCCGCACCGATCAAATCACCTGACAGCGCCACCTGCGGCTTGATCACGGCGCGTTTCAAGTGGGGGGTGCACGCCGTTTCTCAGGTGGCGCTCGAGGCGTACCTCGATGCGACGGACAGTCGATCTTCCGTTGTAGGGACGCTTCTCAGCCGTACCGAATCGCCTCTGGTGAGTGTCTGTCTCGAGGCAGACGAGCCGATCAGCAGCACGCCGGAAGCCTATCTAAAGCTCCACCTGCTTTCCCACCGACTTGCCCTGCCCAATACGCTGAATCTCGAGGGGATCTTCGCTCATCTACCCAACGTCGCCTGGACCACCGCAGGCGCCATCGACGTCTCCGAACTCGAGGAACGACAGTTAGCGGCTCGCTTGCAGGGAGAACATCTGGAAGTACTCTCCGTCGACAAGTTTCCCAAAATGACAAATTACGTCGTGCCAAACGGTGTGCGCATCGCAGACACGAGCCGCGTTCGGCTGGGCGCCTATGTGGGTGAAGGAACCACCGTGATGCACGAAGGACTGATGAACTTCAATTCCGGTGCGCTTGGGCCGAACATGGTGGAAGGCCGAATCTCCCAGGGGGTTGTGATCGGTGAACATTCAGATCTCGGGGGTAGCTCAAGCACCATGGGGACGTTATCCGGCGGTGGCCAGATCAGCATCACGATCGGCCAGCACTGCCTCATTGGCGCTAACGCGGGTACCGGTATTCCGTTGGGTGATCGTTGCACGATCGAAGCAGGCCTTTACATCACGGCCGGAACGCCCGTCACAGTTTTCGATGATCAAGGGATGGAAACAAAAATCGTTAAGGCGCGCGAGCTTGCCGGGGGCTCGGATATGTTGTTCATCCGCAACGGGCAAACCGGTCAGATTCAATGCCGCACCAACCGCAAGGCGATCGAACTCAACGAACAACTGCACGCACACAATTGAGCTGAACGTGAACACGGCGACAAAAGTGTTGGATCTGACCTGCGAGCTGATCCGCCGGCCCAGCATTACGCCACAAGACGCTGGTTGTCAGCTACTCTTGACGGCAAGACTGGCCGCTGCTGGCTTTTCGATCGAATGCCTCGACAAAGAAGGGGTGAGCAACTTCTGGGCGCAACATGGCGCCCACGCTGGACCGGTGGTTATTTTTGCGGGACATACCGACGTTGTTCCCACCGGCCCGGAAGCCGAATGGACCTCTGCTCCTTTTGAGCCAACGATCCGCGACGGCTACCTGTACGGTCGCGGCAGCGCCGATATGAAGGGAAGCCTGGCTGCGATGGTTATCGCTGCTGAGCAATTTATAGGCGCAAACCCTGGACATGCAGGCACTATTGCCTTGCTGGTGACCAGCGACGAAGAAGGTGACGCCGTACATGGCACTCGTGAGGTCGTCCAATACCTGCACGCCCAGAACCTGCGGCCGGATTACTGCATCGTCGGAGAACCCTCGTCGAACAAACAACTGGGGGATACCGTGAGTAATGGCCGTCGAGGATCACTCAACGCTCGCTTGTCTATCCTCGGCACCCAAGGCCACGTCGCCTACCCCACCCGAGCTGACAATCCGATCCATCGGTTTGCACCCGCGCTGAATGCGCTCGTCACAGAAACATGGGACGAAGGCTGCGAACACTACCCACCCACCTCGTTGCAGATATCTAATCTGCGCGCCGGAACCGGCGCCGCCAACGTGATACCCGGTAGCCTCTCCGTAGATTTCAACATCCGCTACGGCAGCGGGCAATCCAACATGGGGTTGCGCGAACGAATTACTACCCTGTTGGCGCGGTTTGACCTCAACTACGAGATCACCTGGTCACTTTCCGGGGAGCCTTTTCTCACCGAGCCCGGAACATTGACTGCCGCGGTCGCGGCCAGTATCCGCGATGTCGTTGGTGTGGAAACTGAGTTATCTACCTCGGGTGGCACCTCCGACGGCCGCTTCATTGCACCTCTTGGCTGCCAGGTCGTCGAACTCGGCCCTTTGAACGCCACCATCCACCAGGTAAACGAACGCGTGTGCGTAGCCGATCTGGAACCGCTGTCGATCATCTATCTGCGCGTACTCGAGCGCCTGTTGCTCGCTTAACAGGCCCTCGCAGGTAAAACGACAATGCGCAACACACTCATTTTCGGAAGTCTGCTGTTCCTCTTTTTCGCGGTCATCTTCGCGCCAGCAGGTCTCATGCGCACAGCCTTCGATCAAGTACCGGGCGCTGTATTGACCGAACCATCGGGCACCTTGTGGGAGGGTAGCGGTCGAATCTATCTGAACGAGCAATCGTTAGGATTACTCGCTTGGGATTTCAGCCCTGGCAGAATGTTCGCCGGGTCGTTGAGCTATGAGTTCTCCATAACGGGGCCCGAACATGATCTTACCGGTGAAATCGCTGTCTCGTTATCCGCAACGGCGTTACAAGTTTCCGGTGAGATCGCCGCGCCGCTGGTTAATGATTGGCTCGCACCGTACGACATTGCGATCACCGGAACCGTGCAACTGGATACGGCCCGCGTGAGCGTGGTAGACGGCTACCCTAAGGGAGCTGAAGGTAGGGTTCATTGGAGTGGCGGAACAGTCCGCTACACGCTGTCCGGGCGGACATCCAGCGCGACGCTGCCGCCACTGGTGGCCTATCTGGACGAGGGTCCTGAAGGACCCAGCGCGATTGTGTTCGCCCAGTCCGGACAAACGCCACTCATCAAGGCGGAACTGTTGGAAAACGGCTTTGCAAAAGTAGGAATAACCAAACTATTGACAAAATTACTCGACAACCCCTGGCCAGGAAGTGACTCAGATCACGTTATAGTGCTAGAGGTTGAAGAACAAGTTCTTTAGTAT
>SMWK01000213.1 GCA_004356895.1 Gammaproteobacteria bacterium | reverse complement strand
CACAACGAAACTGTCTCAAGCTCCGCTTTCGTGAGTGTGGTTCTATTCTGGTAGTAATACAGCGCCTGGGTCATGACCTCATAACAACGTGAGTTTCGCCACACGTAGTCCCAGACTGCGAGTATCTCCAGCGCGGTTTTAGCGTAGAAGCTGTAACCGGTTTTGACCGCAGACCGCAGCAGCGGAATCCGGATGCCCAGGCGCTCCGTGGGCGCGTGCAGATTTTTCGCCGGAAGTCGGCGACCGGAAAGCTCCTCCACTTTCCCGGACACCTCCAACAGAAACTTCTTCAAAGCGCCTCTTGCGGGCCGATTCGATCCTGTCGGAGCTTGCGCTGCAACGTTTCAGGTAAAGACCTGGCAGGCTTGTGGTTCTCTCTAAACGTCATCCATACCCACTTGGGAAACCTCGCGTCTACCTCGTTCGCTGAGACAATCGATCCATCACGAAACGTCCAAAGATCGTAGACATAATACGAATGCCCCGAAACTGTCGCATTTCCCGTGTTAACCCAACTGGTTGTCACCATCACAACCCGTGCCAGCTGGCCGAATGTGACAAAGTCTTCCGCTCCCGGCCACATCGTCGGCACAACCCAGAACCGGTATTGGTCACCTGCAGACAATACGATGAGGCGTTGATGGTAGTTCGCACCAAAACCGTTGCCGTGCAGCCAAAGCGTGATGACCCAGTCCACCCGACCGTCTTGGTTAAGATCGGCGCAAACCGCCTCTTCGAGCACGTCAAACGGCATGGTTGCCGGCACACGAATATGGACAGCCTCACTTGCTGGTTTAGCTTCGCTGTAAACCCTTGCCACGTAATGACCGTCCACCATAGTCAGGTTCAGTTTCTGGCGACCTCGCCAGAACGAAACCACACCCTCTGGTGGATGGTTGTTCGTCACATCCCGAGATGTAGAGCAGCTGCCCAACGAAAGCGTGTAATCCTCTTCCGGAAAGAAGGGACTATGGCTCCCGGGCAGAGCCCAAACATTCGAGACGCTGACGGCAGCAAAAAACGCGAGAGACCTGGCTTTCATTGCCAATCAAGCCTACATCTTCTCTCACTAAAGTGAACCTGACCCTTTTTCGCACAGCCCTGCAGATGGGTCTTCACACCACTGTTTTTGAGATACCGTTAATAAATTGAAGCGCAGTGATTCTATACCGCATACCACAGGCGCGATCTGCGACCCAGCCGTAGAAGTCCATTCTCGAATCCTGGAAGGATCTCGAGGAGAAGTGAGAGGGAAGTCATTTTCCAGGGTGTCACGCGCCAGGGCGGCGCGTGCAAGCCCGCAGGGATGCGTCTTACCGGCGTCCCTGGAAAATGACTTCCCTCTCGCTTCTCGCCGAACACACATTCCTAGAGTCTAGAATCACAGATCACCCTAGATTGTCGCGGTAATTTCGCCGAGCTTCTCCGTTAGGAGTTGGTTTTCTCGATAGTCGATGGGTATTACCACCAGGCTGGGACCGGATTCAGTAAACGCTGATTCCAGGGTCGCTTGCAGATCGGCGCTGTTTTCGCAGCGATGCCCACGCCAGCCAAAAGAATCAGCGAGTAGCAGCCAATCCGGATTGCCAAAGGACAGATCGGTGTGACGATTGAACTCAATTTGTTGTTTCCAGGCGATGAGCCCGTAGCCGCCGTCTTCCCATACCATCATGACGAGATCGGTTCCGAGGCGTTTGGCCGTTTCCATCTCCTGTACATTCATGAGAAAACCGCCGTCACCGGCAATACCCAGAATGCGTCGTTGGGGATACACCAGCGCCGCGGCAATCGCGCCCGGTAACGCGAACCCCATGGAACAGAAACCATTGGGAATGAGGCAGGTGTTAGGCTCGTGGCAGTGGTAGTGACGCGCAATCCACATTTTGTGAGCACCCACGTCCGAAAGCAGAATATCGCTGGGGCCCAACACCGTCCTTGCGTCCCACAATGCCTTTTGCGGGCGGATAAGACCGACGGTGGCATCGTCCTTGTACTGTGCAATATCGTCCGCCATTTCCGATCGAATCTGTCTTTGCCGCTCGACCTCAAAATTCAGCGGGTTGGCGTCAACTCGTTCGTTCAACATCCAGAGAAAGTGCGCCAAATCACCAACCACCTCTACTTTGGGATGGTAGTACTCATCAATTTCCGCAGGCAGGAAGTCAGCGTGCACGATGTTCTTGTTACGACCCGGATTCCATAGACGCGGGTGATATTCGACCATATCCAACCCCAACGTGATCACCAGATCGGCGTCATCGAGCACGAGATTCGTGCGATCCTTGCTGCCGAGGCCAACGGTATAGAGGCAATAGTCCGCATCCACGTCTACCGCACCCTTCGCCATGAAAGAGCTGATCACTCCGATACCTGTCTTTTCACATAGTAGTCGCAGCTGTTTGCTCGCACGACGGCGGATACAGCCGTTCCCAGCAAGTATCACCGGACGTTTTGCATTTTTGAGCAGATCGAATGCGGCGTTGACTATCTTGTCGTCAGGAACGGCTCGACGAAACCGAAGGGGCGTAATGGGAGTACTCGAAGTTGACTGCTTGGCCAGATCCTCGGCCAGCTCGATGTGAACCGCGCCAGGTTTCTCCGAGCGCGCTATTCGCACGGCTTTGCGAATAACCTCGGGAATCGTGTCCGGATGGCGGATGGTTTCGGCCCATTTGGTAACGGGACCGAACATCGCCACCACGTCCATCACCTGGTGCGATTCCTTGTGCAGCCGACTCGTTTCACCCTGGCCTGTCAGCACGAGCATCGGCGCACGATCCATGTTTGCATCCGCAACACCCGTGATCAGGTTGGTAGCGCCCGGACCGAGCGTACCGAGGCAACCCGCTGGATTACCGGTCAATCGCCCGTATATCTCCGCCATGAATGACGCACCCTGTTCATGCCGGGTAAGTACGAAGCGGATCTTGGTGGATTCTTCGAGTGACATCATGAAGTCGGCATTCTCTTCACCCGGGATGCCGAAAATGTACTCGATACCTTCAGCTTCGAGACACTGTACGAACAGATCAGATGCTTTCATTTTCTTCCTTAGTAAAAGCCATTAGTGACGCGAATCGTTACCGAACCCACTGAAGCGTTTCATTCAGTGCTGTTGCAAACCTGGTAAAAAGCTCGTCCACCTGATCTTCGCTGATGATCAAAGGAGGACAGAATGCCAACGTGTCGCCGAGCGCGCGCAGAATGACCCCGTTGGCTTCACACCGATTCATCAAATAGGCACCAACGCCCTTGGCTGCGTCAAACGAAGCTTTTGTCTCCTTGTCAGAAACTAATTCGACAGCGCCGATCAAACCCACGCCACGCGTGTCACCCACGAGAGGGTGGTCGGCAAATCCGCGTAAACGTTGCTGAAAAACTTCTCCCACGGTTGCCGCATGTTCAAAAATATTACGCTCTTCCATGAGTTCCACATTTCTAAGCGCAACAGCCGCACAAACAGGATGACCCGAGTAAGTGAACCCGTGACCGAACGTGCCGATCTCACCACTGACCGCAATGAACGGTTCGTACATGAATTCCGGAATCAATACGGCGCTCAACGGCAGGTAGGCAGAGGAAACCGCCTTGGCCAGGCTCATGGTGGTTGGTTCGATATCAAAGGTCTCGGCACCGAACGCGCGGCCCGTGCGACCGAAACCACAGATCACCTCATCGTCGATGAAGAAGATGTCGTATTTTACCAGCAGGGCCTGCACTTTCTGAAAGTAGCCGGGCGGCGGCACGATCACGCCACCGGCACCCATAACCGGTTCGGCGATAAACGCTGCGATGGTTTCGGGACCTTCACGAACGATGAGCTGCTCCAGATTATCGACAATCCGGTCGACAAAATCCTGCTCGGTTTCCGCCTCTGCTGCCTCGCGATAGTAGTACGGACAATCCGTATGCAGAACCTCAGGGATAGGCAGATCAAAGTGCTTGTGAAACGGTGCTAAGCCAGTAAGCGAACCGGAACCTATGGTCACGCCGTGATAGCCGCGAGTGCGACTGATGATCTTCTTCTTTTCGGGGCGGCCAATCGCGTTGTTGTAGTACCACATGAGCTTGATCTGGGTATCGTTCGCGTCGCTTCCCGATAGACCAAAAAATACCCGGCCAGCATCAAATGGCACCATGGCTTTCAACTTTTCCGCGAGCAGAATGCTCGGTTCGTTGGTTTTGCCACCGAAAAGCTGTGAGTAGCTGAGCTTCTCGAGTTGCTCGGTCGCCGCCTCTACCAACTCCCGTTCGCCGTACCCCAACGCGGTACACCAGAGCCCGGACATGCCTTCGATATATTGCTTACCGTGGTTATCCCAGAGGTAAACGCCCTGTGCACGCTCGTGCACAACCGGCCCTACCTCATGGTGCTGTTGCAAGTTTGTGGTGGGATGAAGCAGGTGCTCGAGATCCTTGGCTTCCAGGGAATCCGGCGGAAATTGATTGTGCAGCAGGTCTGCCATGAAACGTACCTTGGCCGAGAGAGTTTATGCCAGCACAGGATAAGCTCCCGAGGTTTGGGGCGCTACCGGCCAGGTCTGACGGGCTGAACAACTCTCTGCTCAAGAATTATTCCTAGCCCGGATATTGCACGAGGACACCGGGCTAAGTTGCCAGTCTCAGGCGGCGCAGCGAATGGGTACCACGTCCACACCCAGCGCGTCGGCTACTGAGCCGTGGCGTATCTTACCCTGGTGTACGTTGAGACCCTGGGCAAAATGCCGGTTCGCCGCAAATGCACCCCGCCATCCCAATTCGGCCAATGCTCGAACGTACGGCAACGTAACATTGTTCAGAGCGATTGTTGACGTGCGTGGAACCGCACCAGGCATATTTGTCACACAGTAATGAACCACACCTTCTTCGATATAAGTTGGCTCGTCGTGAGTTGTTGGCCGGCTGGTTTCGAAGCAGCCACCCTGATCGATGGAAATGTCCACCATAGCTGCACCCTCAAGCATGGCACTTACCATTTCCCGGGTGACCAGTTTCGGGGCAGAAGCACCCGGAATGAGTACAGCACCGATCACGAGATCGGCCCGTAGCACTTGCTCGCGAACGTTCTGAGCACTTGCCATCAGCACTTTGGCGCGACCCTGAAAATGGTTACTTAGCCAGGTCATGCGCGCGACGCTTTTATCCAGAATGGTGACGTCGGCCTGCATGCCGACCGCCATCGTAGCCGCGTTTGTGCCCGCGATGCCGCCGCCGAGTATGACCACCTTGCCGGGGGCCACTCCGGGAACACCGCCGAGTAGCGTGCCCCGGCCACCGCTGGCTTTCTGCAACGCGTAGGCACCGACCTGAACCGACATGCGTCCAGCAACCTCGCTCATCGGTGTAAGCAACGGCAAACCACCTTCGGCTGCGGTAACGGTTTCATAGGCGATTGCGGTGACGCCGGAACCCATGAGCGCTTCCGCCTGGGGACGGTCAGCAGCGAGGTGCAGATAAGTGAACAATACCTGGCCATTTCTCAACCGTTCGCACTCCTCGAGTTGCGGCTCTTTCACTTTGACGATCAGTTCTGCGCTAAACACCTCTTCGACGTCGCCAATGGTGGCTCCTGCGTCGATATATTGAACATCGTCGAAGCCTATACCCACACCCGCACCCGACTCGACCACCACCTCATGGCCTTGTTTGCTCTGCGCGGATGTCAGCTCCGCCACGGACGCCGGGGTCAGACCGACCCGATACTCGTGAACTTTTATCTCTTTGGGTACCCCGATGCGCATGACGCCCACCTCTCAAGTTGATCGATAGATCATAGTCAAATTCGCACAACTGATTGTTGCGTTTTTTGATAGAATTTAATGAAATACGCAAATTTCAGGAGGATAATTATGATATGGCACAAGAAACCCTCACATTAGATCGCATCGACCGCGTAATTCTCCACAAACTTCAGCAGAACGCCAAGCTGTCGAACCACACCCTGGCGGCATTGGTGAATCTGTCTGAATCTGCTTGTCTCAGGCGCGTTCGCAGATTGGAGAATTCAGGCATGATCCGGGGCCATGTCTGCCTCGTAGACCAATCCATGGCCGGTTATCCGGACAACGTATTCGTGCAGATCACCCTGACCAGCCAACAGCAGGACGATCTGGCTGCGTTCGAGGCTGCCGTCAAGGAGTTACCTGAGGTGATGGAGTGTTATTTGATGTCAGGGGACTCAGACTATCTGCTGCGGGTCATCGTCAAAGACGCTCGCGACTACGAACGCATTCACAGCCAGTACCTGACACGGCTACCGGGTGTAGACCGAGTACATTCGAGTTTCGCACTACGAACCGTTACCAAAAAGACAGAACTGCCAATTCGGGGGTAGTCAATTACGAGAGTGCCGGCGCGCCGGGTTCAGATCAGATCGGCAGCGGTCAAGTCGAATTCGGCCATGACCTCGTCGGCATAGGCGATGCGCCCGGTAAACTCTTTAGGGTCACCGTGCACCAGGCGCAGGCACGCTTCAGCCATATGCTCAACCGGTGTCACGCGGTCCTTATTGGATTCGTTGATCAGTTTGTGATGCATCACTCCGGGTGTTGCAACTAAGCCAGGTGAGATCACGTTGACCCCGATATTCTCATCAAACATCTCCTGGGCGAGGCCGGTCGTGAACCGTTCCAGAGCCGCTTTGCACATCCCATATACAACACCACCGTGCCCGGATAGCGTCTTGTCTGGATGCAGGGCCGCGTGGGATGAGATGTTGAGAATCCTACCCTCCCCGCGCTCCCGCATACCGGGGAGAACGAGTTGGGTGAGCTCAAAAGGCGCCCAAACCTGAACGTCCATCATCAACCGGAAACGCTTCTCCGAAAATTCTGCCGCCGGTATGAAATAGGTGATCGCTGCGTTATTGACGAGGATGTCCACAACGCCGTACGCCTCCAAAGCAGATTCGATCAACTGATGACGGTCTGCGGACAACGCCAGATCCGCGCGCACGGCAAGTGCTTCGCCCCCCGCGTTTTTGATCCTTTCCACCGTATGGGTGATGGTGCCAGGCAGGAAATGATCCGCTTCTTCGACGGTTCTGGCTGACACCACGACCTTCGCTCCCTCCATGGCGTAACGCAACGCGATGGCCTCGCCTATGCCACGGCTGGCGCCCGTAACCACTGCCACTTTTCCGCGTAATAGACCATCCGGATTCACTTCGGCCATCGTCCACATCTCCCCTGAAAAAGTCGAACCGCCAATATACCGCGTTCGTTTCCCGGGCGCGCTGCCAACGGGTACACTAGCCTCAAACTTAGGATCAATGCCCACTGGAACGTTCAGCGCACGTTGGGCGCACCGAGAAGCCGTACCCATGAAACGCAAACCGCCTTGCCTTTGGAGTGTTGCGGGACTTCTTGTCTGCTTCGCGTCCGAGGCAATTCATGCTGCCGACGCAGGCGACCGATCGGCACCAGGAACGTCGCCGCCTCTGGAATTCGAACTCCACAAAGCCGCTGAGCCTTCTGCCAGCACAGCGACACGCTGTTATCAAACAGCGCTCGAAGGGGGCCGCGACCGCGCATACTGTAACCAGGCGATCGCCGCGGCATCGGTGTTCGACGACCAGGGCCGTGCAGCCGCTTACAACAACCGCGCGCTGATCAACAGCCACTCAGGCGAACTCGAAGCGGCGTTGTTCGACATCGAACGCGCACTCGAGATTCTTCCCAATGTGCCGGCTCTACTGATCAATCGCGCTAACCTGTTGTGGCGTTTACGCCGTTATGCAGAGGCATCTCAGAATTACCAGGATGCGATTGATGAAAGTAGCGGGAGATCCGCGCTCGCCTATTACAACCGAGTATTCATCCACCGGGTACGCGGCGACATCGATCTTGCCGTTCGCGATCTCGAGACGGCGCGGCGATTGATCAACAGGAAAGAGCCACCGGAGCCAGGAGGGGATAGCGAAGGAATTCTGCGCCCGGATGATTTACTTCAGCAATAAACCCGCGGAATTCTCTGGCCCAGGCCCGTTAGAATCTCGTAGGGGACTGTGTCCGCCCATCGTGCCACCTCGGCGAGCGAGACGTTTTCGCCGATCAACTCCACCCAATCGCCTTCGCTCACGTCATTGCCGGTCACGTCGATGAGCATTAGATCCATGGAGATGCGTCCCCGAATCGGGCAGCGGCTTTTATTGCTTCCGTTATCGACCGAAACATACCCACGATTCGACAAAAGACGGGGTACTCCGTCCGCATAACCGAGTCCGAGTACAGCCATCACGCGATCACTGTCGCACCGATACGTTGCCCCATACCCGACACTGTCACCTGCCGAAACTGTTCGCAGTTGCAGAATCTGTTCTTCGAGCGTTGCCACCATCTTCATTGGATTGGGCCTGTCGCTGAACGGATTGCCCCCGTACAGGCCAATACCCGGCCGTCCAATATCACCCTGAAAGTCCTGACCCATCAATACACCCGCGGAATTACCAATACTCACCGGGATACCGGGGAATTGTGCTCGTACCAAACGGAAACGCTCGATCTGCAGCGTGTTCAGATCATGCTCCGGGGTGTCGGCACAAGCGAGGTGAGTCATCAACAAGGCGACCTCAAATCCACGAAATAACCCACTATCGATATCCAGCGGAAATCCAAGACGTTTCATTCCCGTATCGACGTGCACCGCAATCGGCAGGTTTGCGTGGGGCTGCCAAGCCTCGAGTTGCTGAGGGTGGTTGATGACCGGGCGTAATCCAGCCGTGGCAAGCCCGATCGCTGTCTCGGCGCGACAACCCTCAAAGACGTATATCTCGACATCCTCGAGGAGAGCCCTCAGATCGCTTCCTTCATCGGCTGTGGCGACAAAAAAAGTACGGCACCCCAACTGGTGCAGGTGTTTGCAGACTGCTTCAAGGCCCAGTCCATAGGCATCAGCCTTGACTACTGCCGCAACGCCATTCGGTGCACTGACGGACTGGAAGGTTGCGTAGTTGTCGGCAAGTGCCGCCAGGTTAACCCGCAACCGGCCGCTCATGGTTAACGCAAACTGTTGATGTAGGCGGTCACGTTATTGATGGCTTGATCGTCAACGAGAATCGACGCCATAGGCTTCATCTGGGCACCAAAGATATCGGACGCGTGGTAGCCGCGCCGCCCCAGTTTGAAGTTGTTGATTTGACGCACCAGATACCAGTCTTCCTGACCCGCCAGGCGCGGGCCACCCAGTTGCTCGAGACCTTCTGCATTGGCGCCATGACAGGCAGCGCACACCGCATAAGCCACCTTACCTGCCGCTGCGTCACCTTCCACGGTTATTGCCGGAGGATTAACCGGCAGGGTCTGCACGTACGCGATGAGATTCTCGATGGCAGCCTCATCTACTATGGACATTGCCATCGGTCGCATCTGCATGCCATAGATATCTCCCGCTGCCGTGCCCCGTGCGCCGCTGCGGAAAAGTTCCAGTTGCCGACGCACGTACCAGGGTTCCTGACCTGCAATTTTTGGTGAGTTCAACGCCACGTTCCCTTCACCGTTAGCGCCATGGCAGGCAGCGCAAACGGCATAAGCCATTTTTCCCGCTTCCACATCGGCGGCATAGGCAACGTTCAGAGAGGAAAAAGTGATAAGCAAAGTGCCCAGAATAAAGGCAAAAAATCTCAGCACGATAACGCGCAACATATTATCTCCTGACGACAAAGACAGCGGTTGGGCTAACGCTTGTCCCGTCGCCAAAAGGCAAACCGTGAGCGACCGGCATCTTCGCGCCGTTCGCTCTGGCGCCGATCGGTCGTGATACCCTGGCGTCGAGCCCGTACTTCGAATAGTCCCTTCGCGCTTCGGCGTCGCTCGTCGTCCCGACGATCATCGCCCGATCGTCGGCTGTCGGACTCGTCTACAACAATGGCGTGACCACCAGATTCTGTATCCATAGCACATGCCACCCGTGAAGGTATCGAAACTATACGACATTCCTATCAGGCAAGCCAAATGGAATCATTATGGAGTCCGGGTCAGGCCGGCTGACCTCCTGGCTAGCTTGCGAGCTCGGCCGCCTGTTGGATCCAGCCATCGCGCAGGATGCGCCCCTTGTGGGAGTACAGGACATGGGACGTACTCGAAAGCGCGTCTTCGTCCAGATTGGCAATCTGCTCGTAGCGAAAGATCCCCAGTTTATTGAGCTCGTGCGCGAGCTTCGGACCAAGGCCGCGAATCTGGGTGAGATCGTCATCACCAGTCGCGCCTTTTTTCGACTTGCCACCTTCCAGCTCTCGAATCTGCTCGATAAGCTGTTGATTGGAGGCACGAGCATCCGCTAACTGTTGATTGAGAACCAGCATCATTTTGTTATCAATCGGAGAGCTGTCGGCGTTCTTTTCTTCCATGTCCTGACGCCACTGCAACTCGTTGAGCTGT